>NZ_JASJFG010000766.1:0-5273 GCF_030065375.1 Microcystis sp. M49636_WE2
CTGATTTACAAATTGAAGACATTCGTGCTTGTCTGCAATATGCTATCGCTTTAGTAGCGGCTGAAGACATTAAACTCGTGTCGGCTTAATAATGAAATTTCTTCTCGATCAAGACGTTTACGCAATCACTGCGAGATTTCTGATTGATGCCGGACATGATGTGGTTCTTGTTGCTCAGCTTGGTCTATCACAAGCTAGTGATGAAGAAATACTTAGGACATCTCAGCAAGAAAATCGTATCCTCGTCACACGAGATAGGGATTACGGGAATCTTGTTTTTGTCAGAGCAGTTGGAACTGGAGTTATTTACCTTCGGGTATTACCCACGACAGTTAATGCAGTTCATGGGGAATTAGCGCGAATCATCAAAAATTACTCCGAAGTGGAACTAGCAGGAGCATTTATAGTCGTAGAACCGGATGGTCATAGGTTTAGAAAGCCGTTGCTTTATTAAGTCAGGTGCAACGTTGTGTTATGCCCCGATCGCTTTGGCAATCACTTAATCTTGACGATCGATATGATGTAGGGGGTTTTAGCGTCAGCCTAACGCAGGAATTTTGAACATTAGATAAGGTGCGTTACATTTCATTAACACACCCTACAAGAGCGGCGATCATACTCCCCGTTAACGCTCCTTGCGCCTATCTGTTTTGGCTCTGATTGCGTCCTTGTTCCCCGCTTCAGCCTCTAGATTTCCGAGTCCAGTCACTGGGGGCAGGTCGGGAGTCACTGTGTCCCTTACAGGGTAGGTCTTTCACCTACATCCTTTTTGTCAGTTATGCTGTTTTATCAGCACTCTAGGCTATTTATTCCCCTAGAAACGAATCGCACCGTTACACTTCGTTAACGCACCCTACAAGAGCGGCGTGCTGCTACGCAGTGCCTTCGGCATCACACTGGTTCTAGAACATAAAATGTTAATATTTGAATGAAACAACCAAATAGTTATCGAGCAATGATTATGGTTAAACCACAAGCTGAATCCAGCCGTAAAGTACTTCTCTATCCTGGTGAGGATAGTTACTTTGTTGTCGAAGTTCCTAGTTTGCCAGGATGTATTAGCCAGGGAAAAACTCGTGAGGAGGCTCTAGCCAATATTGAAGAGGCAATCGCTCTGTATATCGAAGTTTTACAGGATCGGGGTGAACCTGTTCCCAATGATACGGTTGAGGTCATTCTGGTATGAGTAAATTACGTGTTATCTCAGGCGCAGAATGTGTAAAAGCACTTGAGCAAATAGGCTTTGCCGTAGAGCGTCAGCGTGGAAGTCACATGATTTTAGTACGTGAAGCTCCCAAAACAACAGTCTCGGTACCAGATCATAAAGAACTAGATCGAGGTACTTTACGCGCAATTATTCGGCAAGTCGGCTTGAGCGTTGACGAATTTGTTGAGCTTTTATAAAGCACTTTACTATGGGATTACACTCCCACAGATAATTCAGAATTTTCCGGTTCTAGAGCAACCCATAAAATTGTCGGCATAAACCTGCAAAATATCATCGGTACGTTACACTTCGTTAACGCACCCCACAAGATCGCACTGAAACAGTCCAGTAGGGTGTGTTAGCGTTAGCGTAACGCACGAATTTTGAACATTAGATAAGGTGCGTTACATTTCATTAACGCACCCTACAAGATCGGCGATCGCACTTTCGGACTTAACAGAGAGTATCGATACGGTCGGTGTGCAACGGGCTTGTTAGACATGGCAATGGTATAAATTTAGCACTAATCAATTTCGTTCTGCATGTCTAGTTCTTCACAAATTTGGTTCCATCGCTTACTTAGAGATGGATTTAACTTCTGAAAGTCATTTGTTGAGAGCAGTATCCCTGCGGTAGATTTTGCTGCTTCATAGGTCGCGAAAGCATTAAGCACATTTGCGGTGGCACAAGGAGAATCCTGTCCTAATTTATGCAGAAAATGGGAATAAAGTTCGTCATACGTCCGCTCATGACGAAATCGAAGAATTTCAAGTTTTAGCCATTCAGAAAGAATTTCACCAGAGAAAACTAACTGTGTAATCCATGTAAGCAGTTCAAGATTGTCATGGCGGAGAGAAAAAGCAATAAGCCAAGCTAGAAGATATCCAAAAATAATGATTCGCTTCCGCCCCAGCATTCTTGACGCAATTTCCTTGCTAAAGAGGGCATTTTCCATAGTATTTGCCCCAAGGCGTTGCACTGACGGAGAAAAAGAATTGTTGTAGTAGAGAGATGTATGATCGTGGGAGAGAGGTATTCCAAATGAGTTGGAAAGCAGTTGCTTTCTTCTCATTAATTCTGCTCGCGGTACTAGGTATAAGCTCGATACTTGAGAAATACTAAAGTATGCCAAGACCAAAACAAGGAAAAATGCTTGGATAATATCTGCTGTTGCCTTTCCGAGAATTGAAGCTGAGTATGGCATAGCGAACGACAAGGCTGCAATGCCCCAGAAAAGCAATGCGCTAATCATCCCAAGTTTCTCGATTGGAGCATAATATTGGGAGACCTCATCAACTCTTTCTAAGCCTTTATTATTCATAGAGATGGTACGATTTTTTTGATTTCTGACTCCGCACTAGCAGGCATATTATTGTTCTCATACTCTTTAGCTTTTCTTGCATGTTGCTTGGCACTATTAACTTTATCTTTGATGGATTGAGCAGTATCATATGAGCAATCAAATCCTGACCAGAACTCGTAAAAGTAGTCTTTAAGAGCCGAGCATCCCCAAAATGATCGATTAACAATATATTGTTCTATTGAAAATGAGGTGAAGGGGTACCCCTTTTGTGTATTCCAATATTTTATCAATCTAACCAATGGCTTGATTTGATAGTTATTGCTCTTATTCTTATCTTGAAGTAATTGATTAGTTCCGGAGGGATCTGTACTCGTCCATTCAAGCCAAGATGATGCTGGTGAGGGAATCTGATAACTATAGTTGTAAATTGCTGGAACAAGCTCAAAATTGATGTGATTCAAAGATAAGACAATTGTTGGATGTGATTGGTAAATTTCTGATTTAGAGTACTTTAGCTCTACAAAACGCCTAAGACGGTCAAGATAAGTTTGTGGCTTTTTCTGGCCGTCAGATGTACTAAACACAACCATGTAATCTATGTCAGAATATTTGTCTGCTTTACGTGGAAGAATAGTACCACGAGTACTTGAACCGAATTGAAAGTGACCTGTCACCGTACTGCCAAAGTATGAAGTCAGCCTAGATGAAAGTGTGTTGATAGAGGTAGAAATACTCGACTTTTCCAATTCAGATAGAACTAGAGTGCTTGCTAAATCTGTTAGGTGAGAGTTTACAGACATGATTCTTTAGTCTTGAGATTACTTAGCCGACCTTTCGGTAAGCATAACCAGCTTTCTTAATGTGCTGATCAAAATACGATCCGTGTGAGCTAGCTGTCATCAAGCCTGAATGAACCGATGACGGAACACCTGAATATTGGTAAATGCCACCATGAAGAAATTCAACTTCTAGTGTTTGAGTATTTGGGTCGTATCCGACCGATGCAAGATTTGATGAAGATACTGGCACCCTATTCATTTATATCCCTTTGTTTATTTGTCTGTCTAACTATATATTATGCGGAAATTTTCCGTATATCACGCCAAATACACATTTTTTAAAGAATCTTTCTGTATATTACGCTCAAATGGAGCGATCGCGAGAAGTTTTCCGTACAATATTACGATAAGCGTGTTATGCCGATTAGCGTACTCTGTGATGAACCCTCCCCCACTGATTTGTTCAAAGTTTTCTCGTTGTGCGACTGTCAGATGAACTTTATCTCGCCTACATCTTCCCATGATTGATGTCCTCAGTTGAGCCTATCTATTGCCCTATTTTAGCTGTGTCAGTCCACTACCAGATCGGCTACCTAAAATTTCAGCTATCTGTAATGAAATTTCATCTATCTGTAACCCTACAGGCCAAAATAGTTTAAAAATCCGTCGATAATTTCTAGGATAGAAGTAAAGACCATCCTTGCCTACTTTTTCTATGATCCTAGCCGCCGAAACTGGACTAAAAACCGCTACTCTAGACGTAAAAGGCATGAAATGCGCCGGCTGTGTGAGTGCCGTAGAAAGACAACTCAGCCAAAATCAAGGGGTAAAATCGGCCCAAGTTAACCTAATCACGGAAATTGCCGTGATTGAATACCAACCAGATGCGATCGCACCAGAGCAGTTAGCCGCAAAATTAACCGCGATTGGATTCCCCACCCAACCGCGCAGCTCATCGACTCCCCTTTCTCAACAAAATCAACGGCTGCAAAACCAACAAAAAGAACGGCAACAACAATTATACCGATTAGCGATCGCTTGTTGTTTACTGGTTTTTTCCCTGATTGGTCACTTACACCACATCGGGGGACCAGAAATCCCCATCTTTCAAAGTATTGCTTTTCACTGGACTTTAGCCACCCTAGCCATTTTATTCCCCGGCCGCGATATTTTCATCGATGGTTGGCGCGGATTACGGCACGGGATGCCAAATATGAACACTCTCGTTAGTTTAGGCACAGGTAGCGCCTATATAGCCAGTTGTTTGGCTCTTATCTTCCCTAATCTCGGTTTAGAGTGCTTTTTCGATGAACCAGTCATGCTGTTAGGTTTTATTCTCCTCGGACGGACTCTAGAAGCGCATTCCCGTCATCGCGCAGCCGCAGACTTAGAAGCGCTTACCTCCCTACAACCGGCAGTGGCTCACCTGATTGGTAGTACAGATGACCGTGTGGGCGTGGCGATTCCAGTGGAACAGCTGCGCGTCGGGGAATGGGTGCGCGTCTTACCCGGGGAAAAAATTCCCGTGGATGGGGAGATTATTCAGGGAAGAACCACGGTAGATGAAGCTTTGTTAACGGGGGAATCGCTGCCGGTGGTTAAGGAAATGGGAGAGCTAGTCATTGCTGGCAGTTTCAATCTCTCTGGTGCGATTGCGGTGCAAACTCGTCAGGTGGGGACCGATACCACCCTAGCTAAGATTATCGCAGCCGTGGAATCAGCCCAAACTCGCAAGGCCCCGGTGCAGAAGATAGCGGACCGGGTAGCGGGTTATTTTGCCTACGGAGTGATGATAATTGCCCTAATTGTGCTGCTCTTTTGGTATTTTTGGGGAACTAGGCTCTTTCCAGAGGTGTTAGGGTCAACCACAGGACACCACGAGATGATTCAACCCACTTCTCCCCTACTTTTGTCCCTAAAATTAGCGATTTCTGTGCTTGTGGTCGCTTGTCCCTGCGCTCTCGGTTTAGCCACACCGACGGCC
>NZ_JASJFG010000996.1:0-6337 GCF_030065375.1 Microcystis sp. M49636_WE2
AATGGACAAGGACAAGCGTGGTTAGCAGAAATAATTGATAATTCGGCCCATCTTTTAGAAGCGATAAACGAAACTAGCGAACTACCAGTACAAGTGAATTTAATGGTAGCAATTCCCAAAAATGGCTTTGATGATATCGTTCGCGCTGCCACCGAATTAGGAGTTTATCGGATTATCCCGCTGCTGACAGAACGCGGTTTAGTTAATCCTAGTCCTCAAAAAATCGACCGTTGGCGAAAAATTGCCCGGGAAGCTGTAGAACAATCAGAAAGACAGATTATTCCCATTATCGAAGAACCACAATCATTTTTAGCCATCCTTAAGCGGGGAGCTAACCCACAGACAACTTGTTATATTGGTGTTACCCGTAGAACAGTGGCCCCGCTACTTGCTCAATTGCAAACATCAACCGAGATAACCATGGCCATTGGACCGGAAGGGGGATGGACGGAGGCAGAAATAGAACAAGCGCTCGCCGCTGATTTTCTACCTGTATCACTGGGAAAACGCATTTTGAGAACAATTACAGCTCCCTTAGTGGCTCTTGCTATCATTAACGCCTATTTAGACAGCTAATTGACTACAGTTTCTATGACCAAGACCAGCAATCCAGATAACTGGAATCATTTCGCTTCTTACTTAGGGTTTGCGGCAAAAAGTTTTTCGTGGAGGCAGGGTGTGGGGTGTAGGGTGTAGGGTGTAGGGTTTTACCGATTTTCAGGGGGTCAATTACCCAATTTTCAGGGAAAAAGTCCAGGGATTTTCCCCCTGCTCACTCCCATGCCTGGCACTTTTGGAATTCAAAAAAGTCTAGAAGTCTTATCCAACAAGGTTTTTAGATTTATTCAGCCAACCTTACCTAAAGCAAGAACTAGCAGCAGTTACCCTGTGGTCAGATTTTCCCTTTTTTGCCGAAACCACCCTGGTCAATCCCCATTAAAGACACCTACTGGGACACCGCCTTGCAACCCTATAGCACCCTCATCTTCCCCGAAAAAACTCCCCCTACCGCAACTTTATGACCTCTAGTAGCCCTTCTAACCCCTCTTTTGACTGGTTTAACCCCTCGCCCCAGCAAGACAGCGATTTACTGGCACAAATCGGCTTTATCCCCGGTTTCAAAGAATTTCTGACCCTGCGACAGGTTCACGCCTTGGAACACGCCACCGTCTGGGTATTAAGCGAAATGGCTGCCCGTCGTCAATCGCCTTTTGACCATTCCCAAGCAGATAACGAGGCCCTGGGAGGACTCTCCACCGATAGGGGTTTTTATCTCTACGGACAGGTTAATACAAATGAACTGCAAATTGCGGCCAAACAGGCGCTCCATCGTCTCAAAAATGGCGAGGGGCAATTGGCATTACATCCGCGTTGTGGCACCAATTTATCGGTAACTTTAGCCTTAACCGCCGGCTTAGTCTTAGGAACTCATCTTATCTTCCCCAGAGGTCCGATTTCTCAGTTATTAGGCTTAGGTTTAGCCACTGCCACCGCTTTTCAAATCGGGCCAGATGTGGGAATGTCGGCCCAAAAATACCTGACCACAGCCATTCCTTTTAACTTAACAATCGTTAACATTGCACCAAAGGCAGACCTATGGGGACGTTCGGGGCATTTTGTCCAAACAGAGTGGCAAGATTTGCAATAAAACTTAAAGTAAAAACCCTTTCGGCAAACTCGCTCTGATTGTAACCTGTTAACTAAACCCTTAAAAAAAAACAACAGCTATGCCTGGAATCGAACGCGGAGCCGAAGTTAGAGTCAAACGGAAAGAGTCTTACTGGTACAACGATGTGGGAACCGTAGCCAGTGTTGATAAAAGTGGTATCCTCTATCCCGTTATCGTCCGTTTTAACACTGTTAACTACCACGGTTTTAGTGGTAGCGCCGGTGGACTGAATACCAATAACTTCGCTGAAAGTGAATTGGAACTCGTTAAGGCTGCCCCCGCTAAGAAATAAAGCTGACTAAAATTCAGCCTATCATCACCGACTGACTGACAGGAATTCTCTCTTGTTGGTCGGTTTTTTTATAGCTGTCAGTAATCAGTTATCAGTAATCAGTTATCAGTTATCAGTTATAAGTTATAAGTTATAAGTTATAAGTTATCAGTTATCAGTAATCAGTTTACTGATATTACATTTTGGGCGCACGCGATGCGCCCCTACCATATAAAAACTGAATAATAAATTATTTAAAATTTGCTTTAACCTTTAGCCCACAAGAGTTAATTAGTTTAATTATTCTAGATAAGTTCTTAAATGCTTGACAAAATATATTGAATAATTTATAATATTAAGTAACCAAAAATCATGATAATGTGCTATGGACATAATCGGTTTTGAGGTGTTTGAAAAATAGTTTTTCAGTAATCAAATCTGGAATTTATGAGCATTTTAGAACTGATAGAAAAAAGACTAGAAGAAAACTTTGCCCTCCACGAACAATACCTAAACCCCCAGATGGTTAGGGTACTAAAAACGATCGGCTATGATCGCCACTACGTTAAAGCCCAAGGTCCGTACCTATTCGACAATCAGGGGGAAAAGTATCTGGACTTACTGAGTGGTTTTGGTGTTTTCGCCCTCGGACGCAATCACCCCAAGATCGTGCAAGCTTTACAGGAGGTATTGACGGCAGCATTACCCAATTTAGTCCAATTGGATGCTTCTATCCTAGCGGGATTGCTGGCCGAACGGTTAGCAGCGATCGCACCTCCCGGATTAGAACGAGTTTTCTTTGCTAATTCCGGCACAGAAACCGTCGAGGCTGCCATTAAATTCAGCCGCTACGCCACCGGACGCAGCAAAATTGTTTACTGTCAGGGAGGCTACCACGGGTTAACCATGGGTTCCCTTTCCGCCACCGGCGATCCCCATTATCGCCAGGGATTTGGGCCTTTTGTCGCCGATTTTGAGGAAATTCCCTTCGGCGATCTGGCTGCGCTCGAAAAAGCTCTAATTAACCAAGAAGTAGCGGCTTTTATTACCGAACCGATCCAAGGTCACGGAGTGAGAATTCCCGAACCGAACTATCTCCCCGCAGCGGCTGCCCTTTGTCGTCGTTACGGCACTCTTTTTGTGGCCGATGAAGTGCAGACCGGTTTGGGCCGGACTGGCAAAATTTGGGCAGTGGAACATTGGGGGGTAGAACCGGACATTTTATGTGTTGCCAAGGCTCTTTCGGGCGGTTTTGTGCCAGTGGGAGCGGTTCTCTGTCGTCGCTGGATCTTCGATCGAGTATTCGATCGCATGGATCGTTCTGTGGTTCACGGTAGCACTTTTGGTAAAAATAATCTGGCCATGGCCGCCGGTATTGCCACTTTACAGGTGATTGAAGAGGAAAAATTAGTCGAGCGATCGGCCGTAATCGGTCAACAAATTATCGCAGAACTACGGCCCCTCGTAGATCAGTACGAATGTTTGCAGGAAGTGCGGGGATTGGGGATGATGATCGCCTTGGAATTTGCCGAGCCGAGCAGTTGGTCACTAAAAGCCGCCTGGAAAATGCTAGAAACCGCCAATAAAGGGCTATTTTCCCAGTTAATCGTCGTTCCCCTCTTTACCCGCCATCAAATTCTCTCGCAGGTTTCCGGCCACGGCATGAATATCATCAAGTTTATCCCCCCCCTCACCCTCTCCGATGAGGATTGCCGTTGGCTTGTCACCGCCGTTAAAGATGTGGTGGCTGATGCACACCGCTTCCCAGGGGCCGCTTGGGAATTCGGTAAAACCTTGGCCAGCCAAGCTATCCGCCAAAAAACCGCTAAAAAATAGTTAATATGTCCAGTTTGTTTCATCCCCTCTGCGGTAGCAACCTTAGCACTCTCCTTCGTTTGTTTTTGACCAATGGCGGCATTAATCGCCCCAATTTGGCCCCAGCAACCCTGGCGCTGGCAGTTACCCTGGCGCGACTGCCTTTTTCTACCCTAGAACGAATTTTAATGACAGGGTTTTATGAGCGCGGCGTACAGGTAAAAGCACCCATTTTTATTGTCGGCTATTGGCGCAGCGGCACGACCCATCTCCACAATTTACTCGGTCAATCGGAGCATTTTGGCTATATTTCGCCCCTAGCGGTGGGATTACCCTGGGATATCCTCGGCATCGTCCGCTTATTTCAACCGCTGCTAGAATTGGCCCTACCTAGCGATCGCCATGTGGATAACGTCGCCGTTACTCCCGATTCCCCCCAAGAAGACTCGATCGCCCTAGCCAGCATGATCCCCCTTTCCTACTACCATGGTTTATACTTTCCCCAACGTTTTCAGTATCATTTCCAGCGAGGGGTTTTTTTTCAAGGCTGCAGCGAGAAAGAAATCGCCACTTGGCAGCGTTGGCATACTCATCTATTAAAAAAAGTTTCCATACATCAAAAAGGCAAACAATTACTAATCAAAAACCCCGTTTATACGGCACATATTGCCAAATTGCGAGCTATCTGGCCCGATGCTAAATTTATTCATATCTACCGCAATCCCTATCTAGTTTTTCCCTCAACCCGTCACTTTTTTACCCGCATCCTACCGGAACTAGCACTACAATCCTACGATAATTTATCCACGGATGAAATCGAGCAGGTAATTCTGAAAAGTTATCCCTCAATGCTTAATTCTCTCCTGCGAGATAGTGCCGATTTACCCGCCGATAGTTTTGTAGAAATTCGTTTTGAAGATTTAGAAAAAGACCCCCTAGCACAAATCGAGAAAATTTACAATCAACTGCAACTTCCCGACTTAAAAATATCCAGGCCTCGCTTTGAGAAATATATCGCCAGTCTGCAAGGATATAAAAAAAATAATTATCCCCCAGATGCAAAAGCGATCGAGTTAGTCGAATCCCATTGGCTCCCATTTATTCAACGTTGGAATTATTTTCAGTGATCAGCTTTTTCAGTTATCAGTTACCAGTTATCAGTCACAATTCATAATTCATAATTCATAATTCATAATTCATAATTCATAATTCATAATTCATAATTCCTTCTAAAAATGCCTTCGCCAGAATCCGCTCCGTTATTATCACAACTGCAAAAAAAAGTCAATAGTTTAGATGTACCATTTTACGCGCCAGGGCATAAGCAGGGGGAAGGAATCGGGGAAGATTTAAGTAATTTACTGGGAAAAAGCGTCTTTAAAGCCGATTTACCCGAATTACCCGACCTCGATAATTTGTTTGCCCCGACGGGAGTGATTAAAGAAGCGCAAATTTTAGCAGCCGAGACATTTGGGGCAGATAAAAGCTGGTTTTTGGTCAATGGCTCCAGTTGTGGCATTATTGCGGCGATTTTAGCCACTTGCGGCGAGGGAGATAAAATTATTCTGGCGAGAAATATTCATAAATCGGCAATTTCTGGCTTAATTCTCTCCGGGGCGCAGCCTATCTTTATCAATCCCGAATATAATCCCACTATCGATCTAAATTTAAATATAACCCCCCAATCCCTCGAAAATGCCCTGAAACTCCATCCCGATGCCAAAGCGGTGATGGTAGTCTCTCCCACCTATCAAGGGGTTTGCTGTGACTTAGAAACTATCGCCCAGATTACCGATCACTATTCTATCCCGCTGCTCGTCGATGAGGCTCACGGGGCGCATTTTGCCTTTCATCCCGATTTACCCCCGGCTGCCCTGTCTCTCGGTGCTGATATGGCTATTCAGTCCACCCATAAGGTTTTAGGGGCCTTAACTCAAGCATCGATGTTACACTTAAAAAGCGATCGCATTAGTTCCGAAAAAGTCGATCGAGCCTTACAATTAGTTCAAACCACTAGCCCTAGTTATTTGCTTCTCGCCTCCCTTGATAGTGCTAGAAAGCAAATGGCGACGCAAGGCCTAGATTTACTGACCAAAACCCTCGATTTAGCCGCTACTGCCCGAAAAGAACTCGATAAAATCCCTAATATCTCTGTTTTAGACTTTCCCCATTCTATCCCGGGTTGTCACTGGTTTGATCGCACTCGTTTAACGGTAATTGTCAAAGATTTTGGCTTAACTGGTTACGAAATAGACGATATTTTGCGAGAAAAATACGCTGTCACGGCGGAATTACCGACTTTAAGCCAACTTACTTTTATTATCTCCATCGGCAATCATCGCGAACACATTAATCGCCTAATTACTGCTTTTCAATGCCTTCAATCCCCTTCCTCTACCAGTTTACCCCCCACTCCTCCTCCAGTCACGGGAAATTCGGCTATTTCTCCTAGAAAGGCTTTTTTTGCCCCTACAGAGATAGTATCCCGGAAAAATGCCCTCGATCGTCTTAGTGCTGATGTTATCTGTCCCTATCCCCCCGGTATTCCCGTTTTGATGCCGGGAGAGTTAATTTCTCAGGAA
>NZ_JASJFG010001077.1:0-2123 GCF_030065375.1 Microcystis sp. M49636_WE2
AGCAGAATAACCTGTATTGGTGGCCCGGGCCATCCATCGATCGGTTTCGATCGCTCGCATGGTATCCTGAGCATGGTGTTGAGCGGGCATGGCGTGGCTATAATGGGCGTTATTAGAAGCAGTAATAATAAATTCGCCTCCCCTAGCAGTTTGACGGCGAAAATGTTCGGAAAAAGCCGACTCGTAACAAATGCCCACAATGATTTTACCGAAAGGACTGTCAATAATTTGATCGGCATCTCCCGGTATTAAATGCGCTTGCAAGGGAGAAAGGCGATCAACAATTCCGCCTAAAATTTCCTGAAAAGGAACGTATTCGCCTAAAGGCACGAGAATTACTTTATCATACCGACTAATCACCTGTCCCTCGCCATCAATGGTCAAGAGACTATTATTATAACCCTTGTCCACCTTGCCAAATGCACCCAACCAGATCGGCGTTTTTTTGGCTAAAATTGCCGAATAAATCGAGCTATTATTGACTAAGTTCTCCCAATAATAGGGTAAGGCGGTTTCAGGAGTTAAGACGGCATCTACTCCTTGATCGGCGAGAATTTGATAACCAGAGGTGTAACCTTCGAGTGCCTTTTGAAATCCTAGGGGCGAAAGTTTAATCGTGTTGGGAATATTGCCCTGAATTACGCCAATTTTTATCCCTAAATCCCTTGACTTTTCGAGCGGTTTATGGTAAACATTCCATCCCCAGAGATGCAGGCTCAAACAAATGAGGAGGGGTAAAGAGAGAAAAGCGAGATTTTGCCGCGATTGACGGATTAGGAGCAAGCTTTCGGCGATTAAACCGTTAACTGCCACAATTGCCGCCGTTACCGTCGTAAAACCCGATAATTTGCCCAATTGCAGAATCAATAAATTATGGGGACTTTGACTATAAGCAAGGGTAGTCCACCAGAGAGGGGATTGACTCCAGAGAGATTCTAACCCACACCAGAGGGCAGTACCGATGAAAACCCGCAGGAGAGCATCCCTAAAAGATGACTGATTAACACTTTTGTTGACATAAAACATAACTAACGTCCAAGTTAGCACGATCGCCGTTCCCCAAAAAGTAATAAACAGCCAACAAAACAGAGCAATTGACAAACTCGCTAACCAGGGGACACCCATCCACGTCATCGGGTGAATTCCCGTGATCCAGAATAAAGCGAGACCATGGTAGGCAAAACCCCAGCCAAAACCGTATAAAAGCTGTTTTTTTAGGGATTTTTCCCCTAATCTCACAATAATCCACAGGGGGACGAGAGAAATCCAAGCGAGTAACCACCAAGAAACCGGCGCTACTGTTATCCCCATCCCCACACCGGCCAAAATTGCCCAGAGAAAACGCACCATCTTTCACTCCAGTCAGGTTAAACTCCTCTGACCTACTAGATCTCAGAGTAGCTAGAGGGAAGACAAAAAACAAGAGACAGACAGAAGTTTTTCAGTACATCTACAATAGATCAGTTAGCGAGTAAAAAAGCCCCTCGATCAGATGCTATGGCACGCTATAGACTCAGACAAACAGGGAGATGGGGAATGTCACCCTTACCCTAAAAGTCTAAACTCGGACTGAATAAATGATTGAATACATGGATAATTTTAACCCCAAAATAACGGCTCTGGCTCTTGTCTTGAATGTTGAGGAAAATCTCGAAGATATTTTTCGGAAAATAGCTAGTATGAGCGCTCATCAATTGCGAGCGCGGCGCTGTTTAATCCTGTTAAGCTCTCCACAGGAATTAAAAGGGGAAATTACCGATTATCTAGAAGTTTTTGCCCATTATGATGAGCTATCACCTTTGGCTGATCAAGAAATAATTAAACTTGATCAAGCTATTGCCGACAATGTAGCGGCCACAGGGAAACCTTTACTAATTAAGGATATAACTCGATCATCATTTGCCAGTGCAGCCAGTTATCCAAAAAGAGCAAATAATAATAGTTTTATATCCGTACCGATTATTCTGAATCAGCAGATAATTGGAGTAATTAATCTCAGTTTTCCCCTAGACAAAAAACATTTTGAACCATTAGATTTAGAAATCTTGCAGTTATTCGCTCAACAGGCTGCCCAATCCCTGCAAATTTTTCATTTGCAAGGGATGTTAAAATCTCGTTTTGTG
>NZ_JASJFG010000272.1:0-3932 GCF_030065375.1 Microcystis sp. M49636_WE2
TAAAATGTAAAGAATCTGGGAATACATTAAAAAGCTATGGCTCTACCAATTGTTAAACGATTTCTCATCTCGCTAGATCAGAACAAATTTGTGGGAATATTCGTCTTCCTCGTCTGTTTAGGCGGTTCTGTGATCTTTGCTCTCCTACCCGATCCTGAGAAACCGCCCACCTTTTATCGAGCGGTGGGACAATTGGCCTACCGGGTGCCGCCGCCGGCTTTTACCAGTACAGGAACCAAACTGCAAGAACAAGGGCGAGCTATTAACCGCGATTTACTGCTGTCTCCCCGGGTATTGGTCAATACAGCCCAAAAACTGCAATTTAATCAGGAACAGATCGTTAAAATTCGCGATCAAGATTTGAAAATCACCTTCCCTGGTGAAGCGGAGGGACAAAAAAATAATAGCGACCAACCTCAAGAGATACTTTTAGAGTTAATGTCCGACTCCCAGTCCAAGGCGGAGTTAATTCTCGAAACCTTGATGAAGGAAATGGTGGAATACAGTCGCTGGCTGAATACTTCCCAGTTACGGGCCCGCATAGAAGCTCTCAGTGTCCGACTTAACGAAGTCCAAAAAGATTTAACCAGAGCCGAAGAAAAGTTTTATCGCTACATTAGTACCCAGGGTTCAGATTTATTGGCGATTCAAGATGGGAGTTTATTCGCCGCTATCACCAGTAGTCAACAGCAACAGCGAGAAATTCGCCTAGAACTGCAAGGCATTCAAGGACAGATTAATAGTCTGAGTAAACAACTCGATTTAACCCCCGATCAAGCTTACACCTCCTCGGCCCTTAGTGCCGACCCGATTATTGCCAGTATCCGAGCGCAGATCTTGGGTACGGAAGCCCAATTGGAGCGACTACAGAAGGATTTACGTCCCGAACATCCCACCGTAGCTAAATTACGCAAAGAACAGGAAGTTAACGAATCTCTCTTACAAAAAAGAGCCGCCGAGGTGATCGGAAAAGATGGCATCCTGACCGATCTTCCCAGCAGTCGCATCCGTCAGCAAAGTAATCTCGATGCCACCCGTCAACAACTAGCGGCTCAATTAGTCACCCTGCAAACCCAGCGCGAGGGTTTAATGAAACAATTAGAATCCTTAGTGACTCAGGAACAGCAATTACGCTCCCAATACGAGAAATTCCCCGATAAACAGCTACAGCAAGCTCGTTTAATCCAAGCCGTCGCCTTTCAACGGGGTATCTACGAGAATATTCTCAATGCTCTGGTGGATGCTCAGGCCGCAGAAGCGGAAACCGTGGGTAGTCTCACCGTCGCCCAAACGCCAGTTGCTGAACGGATCGAACAGGTGTTTAACCGCAAGAATCGTACCTTGATTCTCTTGGTGGGTGCTGGTTTGGGAACTTTAGCCGGATTGGGCGTGATTCTCCTGTTAGCAGTGATCGATGATCGCCTGCACAGTCCCCAAGAATTGCGGGAAGCTTTGGTTAGTCGGGATATACTACTCTTAGGACAATTGCCCATTGTCCGGAATTTAGAGGGCGAGGAAATCGAGCCGATTCTCGCCGATGCTAATGCCAATTATCTCCCCTACTACGAACGTTTACGCAGTACCCTGCGACTTGTTGGCGGCGGCGAAACGGTGAAAGTAGTTGTTGTCACCAGCATTACTGGCGGAGAGGGGAAAACCGCCACTGCCTATAATCTGGCGATCGCTGCGGCTTTAGCGGGGCGACGGACTCTGTTAGTAGAAGGAGATCTGAGAAGTCTTTCCAAAGCTGAAAAAATCGGAGTCATTCCCGATCCTAATTCTTTCCGAGAACCCCTACTTTACTACGGGGCAAAAAGTAAATCGGTCCGTCTGGCCCCAAATATTGAAAACCTTTCCATTTTGCCTAGTCCCGGTCCGCAAAAACAAGCGGCAGCTATCATTGAATCGAGCGAATTACAATTAATTCTCAAAGATTCTCGCGGCCGTTTCGATCTGGTGATTGTCGATACGCCTTCTCTGTCTAGCTGTAATGATGCGCTTCTCTTAGAAGAACTAGCAGACGGGATTATTCTGGTAACGCGCCAGGCGATCACTCGTTCTAGTCTCTTGAGTGAAGCAACTGACCAGTTAGCAGAAGCGGAGGTGAAAATTTTAGGGGCGGTGATTAACTACGTCGATATTACAATGAGTCTCAACACCGCCGAACCGGAACTGCCAGCTTTGATAGTTCCCTCAACACAGGGACAAACAGAGGTGGAGGAAGTGAAAGTGGAGGTGTAAATGCGGTTAGATTTGACAAAATCTTCTGGCTCGATCGAATTGTGGTTCTTGCCAAGAAAAAGCAAAATGACTGATACCATCTATTGTGGGAAAAGCGATCCGAATCGCTTCCATTTGTACTTCTAAGGAGGGACGATTGTTATAGGGTTGTCCCCATAAACCCGCTAAAGCTGGGATAACAGGAGTTTGATTTCCCCTGCTTGCCACTACTCTTTTGATCTGATTAACTATACAGGTGGTATCGTTACAATTAGCGTAGGACATGGGATGCCATTCTAGGGAAGCGGGAAAACTATCCCAAGCTTGTAAACGAGAATCAAAACCTTGATTACCCACAAGACGATTCCCATCAGGAAAAAACACTGCCCCGGCGGGAATTCCCTGACGTTCCACTAGGGCGGAAAAATAACTAATATAATCAATTACACCCTGGGCAGCATGGGCAACCGCTAGGAACCAAAGTTCTAATTTGAGGCGATCAAAACGGGTTTTAACTGATTGTTTCATCTCCTCCTCTAAAGGTATTCTTCCTTGCCAAAGAGGGGCGGTTTCTTGGGGATAAAGGAGGTCGGCTTCGACGATATCATCGGGGGAAATTTGCCCACGAGTCAGATAGCGATCGATTAAAAATTTGCCCTTATTATTCAATCCTCGATTAATGAAAGCTTGTCGGGATGCTGGACTAAAAATCCATAAATCTTTGACATCATCAGCAACAGAATCGACTCCTGTTCCTCTGGGATAGCGAATATAATCAAATAAAACTCCATCGGGACGACGTTGTAAAATGGCTTCTAGGAGAATTAAATAATCCTGTCGCGCTTGATTACTGTAGGGATCGACAAAAGTTTGGGATTGATCATCGACAAAAGAGGTGCTATCTTGTCCTTTACCATTGCGTGCTAACACCTCCTGTCGATCGGGTTTCAAGCTATAAGCATAGCCAAAATTGAGGCTAAATAACCAAGCATAAACCTTTAAACCGCGTTTATGTCCCTGTTCGATCGCCTGTGCTAATAAATCGACATTTCCGGCACTGGGATTTTTAATGACGCTATCCCAAACGGTGGGATTATTGTTAGGAGGTAATAGGACTTGACCATCGGCAAAAACTTCCAGATAAACTGTATTATAACCTTTGGCCACGATGCGATCGAGGATACTTTCGATCGAGCCTGGACGGGTATCACAGGAGTAGAGACGTAACCAGATCGCCTGTTCCTGTAACCAATGTCGGGACCGACAAAAGCGCAATTGTTCAGCATATTTCTGCAATAAAATGTTATATTCTTGGGGCGAAGTTTGACGCAGATTTTCTTGTTGTTTGATTTCTGATTCGGACAGTTGACAATTATCATTGACAGCGAGGCTAGAGTTAATCCCTAGATGACTACTCCAGAGGATTGTAGCGAGGAAACAGGATAGAGATCGCAGACAATTAATTTTCTTTAACATAGTTGTTCACAGCGTTTGCTATTTTTTTATTGTTGGCACTTTCAGATAAATAGGGTCTGCTGAAAAAGTTTTTCCTGGGGGTAGGGTGTGGGGTATGGGGTGTGGGGTGTAGGGTTTTACCGATTTTCAGGTGGTCAACTACCTAATTTTCAGGGAAAAAGTACCTCAATTTTCCCCCTGATCACTCCCATGCCTGGTACTTTTTGATTGACAAAAAGTCTAAAAGTCTTACCCAA
>NZ_JASJFG010001030.1:0-17625 GCF_030065375.1 Microcystis sp. M49636_WE2
ATGCTAACCTTGACCGCGCCAGAGAAGGACTGCGAATTATCGAAGAATGGTGTCGTTTTGGCTTAGATAATCCCGATTTAGCCCAAGAATGTAAAGAAATGCGCCATCAATTAGCTAGTTGGCACTCGATCGATCTTAAACGACATCGGGACACGGCCGGCGATATCGGCAGGGATTTAAGTCATCCCAGGGAAGAAATCCGGGAGACTGTCGAGGGACTGCTGCAAGCAAATCTGGCTCGCGTGCAGGAGGCTTTTAGGGTTTTAGAAGAATACGGTAAACTCTATGATCTAGAGCTAGGGATAGCCTGTAAACAGCTGCGCTATCGGGTTTATCAGCTAGAGAGTAAACTATTAATCTCTCCACCTCTGGAAAAACTGCAAGGATATCCCCTCTATCTAGTCACTTCTCCCGCCGAAAATCTGTTAGAAATCGTTGAATTAGCCCTAAAAGCAGGTTTAAAATTGGTGCAGTACCGCCATAAAACCGCCGCTGATACCATTCGTTTAGAAGAAGCTGCTAAACTCTGTGAGTTATGCCACCGTTACGATGCTTTATTTATTATGAACGATCGCGTCGATATTGCTAAGGCCGTTCATGCTGATGGTGTTCATCTCGGTCAACAGGATCTACCGATTTCCCTAGCGCGGCAATTTCTCGGCCCGACGGCAATTATCGGCCGGTCCACCACTAATCCCCAAGAGATGGCCAAAGCAATCCAAGAAAAGGCCGATTATGTGGGAGTTGGTCCAGTTTATGCCACCCCCACCAAAGCAGGAAAAACCCCGGCAGGATTGGAATATGTCCGTTATGCGCGGGAAAATTGCCCTTTACCCTGGTTTGCGATCGGTGGTATTGATAGTAATAACATTAAAGAGGTTTTAGAGGCAGGAGCGCAACGGGTGGCTGTAGTCCGGGCCATCATGGAAGCGCAGCACCCCGATGTGGTGACACAACAATTATTAACCCAATTAAAGTAGGGTGTGGGGAGGGGGAATTATGAATTATGAATTATGAATTATGAAGTGGGGTGTAGGGTGTAGGGTGTGGGGTGTGGGAATTATGAATTATGAATTATGAATTATGAAGTGGGGTGTAGGGTGTAGGGTGTAGGGTGTGGGGTGTGGGGAGAAAAAAGCTGTCTCCTGTCTCCTGTCTCCTAAATACTCCGATTAATTCATTTGTTCGTATCCAAATCCATGTCAGAAATAACCTTGCAAATCAACGGCAAAACTCAAACCTGTTTACCCGCAACTAAACTAGCGCAAATGCTAGAAAATTTGGGCATGAATCCTCGGTTAGTTGCAGTGGAATATAACGGGGAAATCCTCCATCGTCAGTATTGGGAAAACACGGAAATCAAGGAGGGGGATAAATTAGAAATTGTTACTATTGTCGGGGGGGGATAAAATAATCAACAATCGACACTTGAGGGAAAAAACTTGTTAGTTATCGGTTTAATGAGTGGCACATCGGTGGATGGCATCGATACCGCTTTAGTGGAGATTAGCGGTACGGTGGAATCTCCACAGGTGCAGTTATTAGCAGGGGAAACCTATCCCTATTCCCCCCGATTACGCGAGACAATTTTACAAGTCTGTGGGGGAGAAAAGCTATCTATTGAAGCTTTAGCCAGCTTAGATGATGATATCGCCGCAGAATTCGCCCGTGCCGCTTTAAATATCCAAAAAGAAGCCCCAAAAGCCCAATTAATCGGCAGTCACGGTCAAACCGTTTTTCATCGACCCCCTGCAAACGATCGCCTCGGTTACACGGTACAATTAGGACGGGGAGCAGCGATCGCAAAAATTACCCGTATCCCCACCATTAGTAATTTTCGCGCTGCCGATATCGCCCAAGCTGGTCACGGTGCGCCCCTAGTGCCGAAAATTGACGCTTATCTGCTTTCTCACCCCACCAAAGCCCGCTGCGTTCAAAATATCGGCGGTATTGGCAATTTAACCTATCTACCCCCCCGACAAACGGAAAATTGGCAGCAAAAAATTTTCGGTTGGGATACTGGACCGGGCAATGTCCTTATCGATTTGGCCGTACAATTTTTGAGCCAAGGCCAACAAACCTACGACCATAACGGTCAATGGTCGGCCCAGGGTCAACCCTGCTCGGAATTAGTTCATAAATGGCTACAGGAGCCTTATTTTCAACAATATCCCCCTAAATCCACCGGCAGAGAGTTATTTAGCCCCGCCTATCTAGCCCAATTGCGCGAGGATGCCCAAGCTTATTCCCTCAGTGATGCCGACTGGTTGGCTAGTTTAACCGATTTAACCGCCATTTCGATCGCTCACAGCTATCAAACCTTTTTGCCAGAAATGCCTGCGGAAGTGCTGCTCTGCGGTGGTGGCGCTCGTAATTCCTACCTGCGCCAACGACTCCTAGCACATTTGGGGTCAAATGTCAAGCTTTTGACCACCGATGAGGTAGGATTAAATAGCGATTTTAAAGAAGCGATCGCTTTTGCCCTTTTGGCCTATTGGCGCTGGCACAATTTCCCCGGTAATTTACCGCAAGTCACGGGGGCAAAAGCAGCGGTTTTATTGGGAGAAATTTACCTATGAGCAGCATCTATGAAATATTTTCAACAATTCAACGCCAAAGGGTCAGCGATGGGCAAATAGTGCCAATTTTAAGCGATTGTGCCGACTATAAACGTCTTTTAATTCTTGTTTGGCCGCAATTGGGAGATTTTGACAGTCTCGAATACGCTTGGTGGTTAGAAAAAGAGGCGGCCCTTTGGCAAAATGCTGGGATCACCATTCGTGCCATCGGTATCGGCGATCGCAATTCAGGTTTAAAATTCGCTGAATATACGAAATTTCGGCAAGATTGGCTTTTTGTTGACCCCAAAGCTGAATTACATAATTTATTGGGACTGTATCGCGGTTTATCGTTAAAATTACCCAGATTTTCCCCCGGTCAAAATGCTTGGTTAAATCTAATTTTGATGTGTGCGGGTGTGGGTAGTCCGGGGACTCTGGCCGAAGTGCTGCGGGGTTATCTTGGCGATCGCAAAGCCCCCCAATTAATTGCCGAGGAGGAAACAATACAAGCGCGGCCTTTACCACCTTTCCGGGGTTCCCTATTCAATCTTGCTGGGGGTCAAGGTTTTCAGCGACCTTTTGAATTAGCCACCCTGAGACTGCGTAATATGGGTCAAGTTTTGGGCAATTGGTCAACATATATCCCCGATAGTAGTTATCTCACCCAACGGGGAGGGACTTTTTTATTTGATAGTCAAGGAAAGTTACTCTATGAGCATCGAGATGGAGGTATCTTGGGCTTTGCTGAGAATATGAGTTATCCCCTCGCTTTTTTGCGGGATTAAGCTTTTTTCTTCTCCATATAGAGATTTTCGATTAAATGATACCAGTCCAAAATTTTAATCCTTTCCTGTTTCTCACCGATTTCAGGGAATAATTATCACAATAACCCTTTTGTAGGGCTTTTTGTTTCCCCATCGGGAATTATCATCTTACCTTGGCAGACCAGAACTGATGCACCACCCACAGAAACTTCCGTAATTTTACGGTTGTTTTTCTGGAACTTTAATTGTAAACTGCTGGGTCTGCCCATTTCCACTCCCTGGATTATCGTCCATTGATTCATCCCTTCCCTAGAAGATTCTAAGGCCCCTAGGTAGCCCGCTAAAGCGGCCACAGCCGAACCGGTGGCGGGGTCTTCCATAACTCCCAAACCGGGGGCAAACATTCGGCCATAGAGACGAGATTGGGGTGATTCTAGGTCAAAACAGCAGACAAAAAGGGAATTAGCGGGGGATTGTCCCAATAATGATGACCAGAGACTTAGATTTAGTTTTATTTTCCCTAAAATATCGCGATTTTTGACGGGGATGAATAAAAAAGGGAGACCACAGGAAAAAGCGCGGGGGGGATAACCGGGTAAGAAATCGGCAACGCTTAGGGAAAGAATCGCCGCTAAATCATCGAGAGCATAAGTATCCGTCACTAATTCGGGCAATTGTGCCACTTTTAACTCACTATAGACCGGTTTTTCCCCCTCCATGAGAATTTTTACCGGTACTAAACCGACTCCTTCCTCTAGATAAATCGTGGTTTCTCGGTAAGGGGGAATAGCACCGATTAGGGCTAAAATATAGGCCGTGCCGACGGTAGGATGGCCCGCAAAGGGTAATTCGGTACTGGGGGTAAAAATACGGACTTTTTTGCTGCCTTGGGGCGTTTCTGGCGGAAAAACGAAGACTGTCTCCGAGAAGTTAAATTCGGCGGCGATTTTTTGCATCTGGGTGCGGGTTAATCCAGATGCTTCCGGAAAAACCGCCAAGGGATTACCGCCAAAAATGCAATCGCTAAAAACATCGGCGGTATAGTAGGAATAGGTAGGCACGCGGGGGATAGGGCAACAGTTATCGGAGAATTTTTTGATCTTACAACTATTTTCACCTCTGACCGCCCCCCGGTTGTCTGTCTAGGGATAGATTCTCCTTGTCAGTCCTGTTGGTTTCTATTAAGAAATAATTAAAATACAGAGTTTTTCATAAAGATAAGGTATATCTTGAATCGTCTCGGAGTCTCCTATGGGAAAAACCACAAAGACACAAAGGACACAAAGATTGATCGCTCCTATATAAGTTAAACTCATAACACAAAGAATAAGAGAGCCTAACTGCTATAGACTCTACTACTTATTCGGTTCTAATCTGGCTAATAAACTGACTAACTTATCTCTGACGGAATTGTGGGTGTATTCGTCTTCAGGGTGAGGTTTTTGATGGGGTTGTTGAAAATAGGGACGTTCCCCGTATAATTGTCCCCATTTCACATCGACTCGGTGTACTAATTCATAGAGTAATTCTTGATTGTCTAAAATTTCTTCTAGGATTAACTGTAAAGCTTGAACGGGATTATCTAAATTTTGACTGACTTTTGTTAATTCTTCATCGACGATAAGCTGTAAAATTATCTGCAAAGCTCCCGAAGAATCACCTAAATGAGCGGCAATAAATTGTTTAATCTCTGTGGTAACTTGCACCAATTTGGGGACGGGAGATTCCCCTTTGAGGAAATCCGCCCCCTCTTGAGCGATAAAATCTGCTAGGGTAAACTCGCGCCTTTCGATGATATCTTGGGAAAAATCCGGTTCTTCAGGGGTCATAAATTAAAAATATTAGCGATAATAGACTCTAGGACTTATTGTGACATTTTTAGGAATATCTATGGGCATCGATCGCAGAGAGTTTCAGCAGCGTCGTCAGCAGGTAATGGAAAAAATCGGCAATGGAACCGCAATTTTTCGCAGTGCGCCCATGGCGGTCATGCACAATGACGTAGAATACACCTATCGTCAGGATAGTGACTTTTTTTACCTGACAGGATTTAATGAACCGGACGCGGTGGCGATTTTAGCACCCCATCACCCCGAACATCAGTTTATCCTGTTCGTACAGCCAAAAGACCCAGAAAAAGAAACCTGGACCGGCTATCTCCACGGTGTGGAAGGAGCAAAGGAGATTTTTGCTGCTGATGAGGCCTATTCTATCCAAGAATTGGACGAAAAATTACCGCAATATCTCGAAAAAGCCGAACGAATTTATTATCATCTCGGACGGGACAAAACTTTTAATACAAATGTTCTCAATCACTGGCAAAAATTAATCGCCACTTTTCCCCGTCGCGGCACTGGACCGACTGCTTTAGAAGATACTAATTTTATTCTCCATCCTTTGCGCTTGCTGAAAACCGCAGCCGAATTGGACAATATTCGCCAAGCAACTGCTATTTCAGCACAGGCACATAATCGGGCCAGAGAATTTACCAAAGTTGGTCACTATGAGTATCAAATTCAAGCGGAAATTGAGCATACTTTTCGTCTAGAAGGGGGTATGGGTCCTGCTTATCCTTCTATTGTTGCTAGTGGTGCTAATGCCTGTATTCTGCACTATATCAACAATAATCGCCAAGTACAAGAAAATGAGCTTTTGTTAATTGATGCCGGTTGTGCCTACAATTACTATAACGGTGATATTACCCGCACTTTTCCCGTTAATGGTAAATTTACCCCCGAACAAAAAATTATCTATGAAATTGTTCTGGAAGCTCAACTAAAGGCGATTGAAGTGGTAAAAACAGGTAATCCTTATAATCTTTTTCATGACACAGCCGTGAGGACAATTGTGGAGGGATTAGTAGATTTAGGGCTATTGGTCGGCGATATTGATGAGATAATTAAAGAGGAAAAATATAAGCCTTTTTATATGCACAGAACTGGTCATTGGTTAGGATTAGATGTCCATGATGCAGGAGGTTATAAAGTTAACGAAGAAACTTGGCAAAATTTGCAGCCCGGTCATGTTTTAACCGTGGAACCGGGTATTTATATCGCCCCCGATATTAAACCTGCTGAAGGACAGCCGGAAGTGCCGGAAAAATGGCGGGGTATCGGTATCCGTATCGAAGATGATGTGTTAGTTACTGCCACAGGAAATGAGGTTTTAACTGCAACAGTTCCCAAAAAAGTTGAGGATATCGAATCTGAGTAAAAAGCTAGGTGTTAAAAATTGTCAGTTCCCCCCTAACCCTAGGGTTGATTCATGGTAGGGTTGATTTATAGTAGGGTTGATTTATAGTAGGGTTGATTTATAGTAGGGTTGATTTATAGTAGGGTTGATTCATGAATCAACCCTACCCCCCTTAAGGAGATTCAGTTAAGTTTTTTCTAGAGATTATTATGGTTGTCACCAAAGAAAAATTATATACCTTTGCGGAATATTTAAATTATCGGGACTGCACGGATAATAAATACGAATTATTTAACGGAGAATTAATTTCTATGCCTCCTGCTAGTGGCTTTCATGCTTTGATACTTAGATATATATTTAAGGTGTTAGAAAGGGAAATAGAGAGGCTACAATTAGACTGGCAAGTTATGCCCGCTACGGTGGGAATTCGCACCGATAAAGCTAAATCGAGAATCCCAGACTTAATGATTTTAACTGCTGAACAATGTCAAGAGATTAGAAATATGACCACAGCAGTGATTGAATTTCCTCCCCTGTTAGTTGTAGAAATTGTTAGCCCCGGTAATGCCGATGATGACTACCGTTATAAGCGTTCAGAATACGCAGTGAGAGGCATTCCTGAATACTGGATTATCGATCCTATGTCCCTAAAAATATCGGTTTTAACCCTGATTTCGGGATTTTATGAACTGGCAGAATTTAATCAGGAAGATAGGATAATATCGGTGACATTTCCTGATTTAAAATTAACTCCTCAAATGGTCTTTGAATAGTAAAATCTCGGCTGGAGGTTATCATGATTGCTACCCAACAAAAAATATATACCTTTACAGAATATTTAAATTATCAGGACTCCACAGATAATAAGTACGAATTATTTAACGGAGAATTAATTTCCATGCCTCCCGCTAGTGGCTTTCATGCTTTAATTCTTGCCTTTCTTTATGATTATTTAATAGCAGAAATTAAAAGATTAAATCTCACTTGGAAAGTTATGCCTGCTACGGTGGGAATTCGCACCGATAAAGCTAAATCGAGAATCCCAGACTTAATGATTTTAACTGCTGAACAATGTCAAGAGATTAGAAATATGACCACAGCAGTGATTGAATTTCCTCCCCTCTTAGTTGTAGAAATTGTTAGCCCCGGTAATGCCGATGATGACTACCGTTATAAACGTTCAGAATATGCGGTAAGAGGCATTCCTGAATACTGGATTATCGATCCTATGTCCCTAAAAATATCGGTTTTAACCCTGATTTCGGGATTTTATGAACTAGCAGAATTTAATCAGGAAGATAGGATAATATCGGTGACATTTCCTGATTTAAAATTAACTCCTCAAATGGTTTTTGCACAGTAGCATTATTAACGATTATGACTATCCCCTTAGAAATCCAACAACGTTGCCAACAACTAAAAACAGAACTACAAAGGGCCAGTTATGCTTATTATGTTCTTGATGATCCTTTTATACCCGATAGCGTTTATGATCAACTTTATCGGGAATTAGAAGACATAGAAAAGCGTTATCCCCAATTAATCACCCCCGATAGTCCCACCCAAAGAGTCGGAGATAAAATCTCTAGTCAATTCGTTTCTGTCCGTCATAATATTCCCCTCTATAGTCTCGAAAATGCCTTTAACCTCGAAGAATTAAATAAATGGGGCAGCCGTTGGCAAAGATATGTAAATGAAACCCAAGACACGGAATATGTGTGTGAATTAAAAATCGATGGTTCCGCGTTAGCTTTAACCTACGAAAACGGCTTTTTAGTCAGAGGTGTTACTAGAGGGGATGGAGTCACTGGCGAAGATATTACCCCCAATGTGCGGACAATTCGCTCTATTCCTTTACGCTTAAATATAGACAATCCCCCGGCAATTGTGGAAGTGCGCGGCGAAGCTTTTTTACCCCTCGATACCTTCGATAAAATCAATCAAGAAAGAGAAGAAAAAGGGGAATCTCTCTTTGCTAATCCCCGCAATGCGGCAGCAGGAACCCTACGACAATTAGATCCGAAAATAGTTGATAAAAGACGCTTACAATTTTTTGCCTATACCCTGCATTTAGACGATAACCATATCACTACTCAATGGCAATCCTTAGATAGATTAGAAACCATGGGATTTCTGGTTAATCCCCACCGTCAACTCTGTCCATCCCTGCAAGAAGTGGCGCAATACTATCAAGATTGGCAAGAAAAACGTCATCAATTAGCCTACATGACCGATGGTGTCGTAGTCAAAATCAACGATTTACAGCGACAAAATCGGTTAGGATTCACCCAAAAATTCCCCAGGTGGGCCATCGCTTTAAAATATCCAGCCGAAGAAGTCCCCACGGTAGTTAAAGATATTATCGTCAATGTGGGACGCACCGGCGCAGTCACACCCATGGCGGTGATGGAACCAGTACAGGTAGCAGGAACCACCGTACAAAGGGCTACTTTACATAATAGCGATCGAGTGGCCGAATTAGATATCCGAGTCGGTGACACGGTAATTATCCGCAAAGCGGGGGAAATTATCCCGGAAGTGGTGAGAATCCTGCCAGAATTGCGTCCTCCCCAGACTTTACCCTTCCAGATGCCCACTAATTGCCCTGAATGTCAATCTCCCCTAGTCCGTCCGGTGGGGGAAGCGGTGACGCGCTGTGTTAATAGTTCCTGTCCGGCGATTTTGCGGGGAAGTGTAGTACATTGGGCCAGTCGCGATGCTCTCGATATCCGGGGATTAGGGGAAAAAGTGGTGATTTTGCTGATTGAACAGGGATTAGTTACCGCTATTTCTGACCTCTACAGCCTCGAAAAAACGGAAATTGCCAAATTAGACCGAATGGGCGAGAAATCCGCCTTAAATTTGATTACAGCTATGGCTCAAAGCAAAAATCAAAGCTGGTCGAGGGTACTTTATGGGCTAGGAATCCGCTATGTGGGCAGTGTTAACGCCAAAATTCTCGCCGAAAGTTTTCGGACAGTGGAGGAGTTAGCTAACGCCAGCGTGACTAATTTAGCCTCTGTCTATGGTATCGGTGAAGAAATCGCTCAATCGGTCTATGATTGGTTTAGAATCGCCGCTAATCGGGATTTAGTCGCTAAATTACAGGCAGCGGGTTTACAATTTGCCGCAGCAGCAAAAACCACCACCACAAAAGCGACTTTAGCAGGGAAAACCTTTGTCATTACTGGCACTTTACCAACTCTCAAACGGGAGGAAGCGAAAGAATTAATCGAAAAAGCCGGGGGGAAAGTGACGGGTTCTGTCAGCAAAAAAACTGATTATTTAGTGCTAGGAGAAGCGGCTGGTTCTAAGCTAGAAAAAGCCCTAGAATTGGGCATTACTCAGCTAACTGAAGCACAATTACTCGAATTAATCGGGGATTAAATATAATTATTTGACGTTAAAAAGACTTGTTCTGAGAAAATATTGCAGAAGCAAAGTTAAATAATTTTACATACCATTTAGAGGCAAATGTAATTGTTTATATTCTATAGAGGAGTTAATCTTATGAGAGCTTTTATCTCGTGGTATAGTTAATGTATTATATCTTCCCTTTTCTAGCAATCGAGTAAAAGTAAGCCAAGAAATCACCCTAGAACGATAATCTCTAAGGGTTTTATCTTTGGGTCGTTTACCAGAAGTAGAAGTACAGATACTAGCAATAATTTCTTCTACTCGCCAGGGGGTTATTGACTTATGAATTTCTAATTCTTTATAGATTTCTTGTATAAGAATATGTTTTTTGAGGGCGAATGATAAATATTGAGAAATATCATCTTCTCCTTTACCTATAAGCTCTCTTGCCGCTAAGATTTTTTTCTCATGATTGATGAATATCATGTCAAAATTTTCCAAATCCCAAATAAGACTATTAATTGTTGTGTCTCTTCGTTCTAATTTTTGCTTAAGTTCTTTTTTGGTTATACCTTTGTAGCCACTTGTTTGAATTATTTTTAATGCTTCGATTACTGTAGTAATTGAATTTCGTACCATATAAGTTGATAAGGAAGGTTTATCTACTAGAAATTCTAAACTTAGAGATAAAGTTAGCTGTTCGTATTTGGGTTTGTAATTATTATGCTCTTGTTTTAGTAAAAGGTTACATTCATAACGAGTAATAAAGTTTTTTACCGACCAAAGAGATAAATTTTGTTTAGTAAAGACATATTTTTGGGGAGATTGAGTAATAATTGCATCAACTGGTATGGCCAAACCACACTCTACTTCGATGGCTGATTCAATATCTGAATCGTATTGACGCGCATTCTGAAAAATAGTAGGTGAACCTTCACAGATATGAAATCTAGACTCCAGAAGATTAATCAATTTATCAGCATCTTTTGATGAATTCATACTGCTCAGGGTATAAACCCTTTGAACGCACGGCCTAGTTATATAAAAAATTATTTCTTGAGATTGATGGGGACTTTTAATAACCTCCCAAAGCTTCCTACCCGACTCACATGATTTATTACCTGTACGATTAAGCAATATTTCTGTGATTAAATCTTGGTCAATTAAAACTTTCATTAGTTACACTCCTCTCTACTGATATATTCGGAGTTAACTTTTTTTTCTATTACTTCAACAGGATTTTCAGTACCCATAAGTTTAAATAAATCATCTATTTCTGGGATATTTGGATGAGTAAAACTATCCAGATCTACTGAAGTATTATCGATTAACCCAGCAACAGCATTAAGATAATCATTAAGTTCCATTTTGTGAGCTTGGGCAAATAAATTAAGGGTTTCTACCTTTGTTCCTTCTCCCTGTTCAATGCGTCTCACTTGACGCTCGGATACTCCTATAATATCTGATTGTCGCAGTTGATGCTGTTTGCGTAAAGAGGCAATCGCTCGACCAAAAATCTGATCATGTTTTAATTTAATCGCTGCAAACTTTTGTTTTGCTACTGGTTCAATCACACTCAAAAAAGCCTCTACATCAAGATGAATGTCCACGACTGGCCAATGAATATAACTACCATCTTCTGCTATAATAAACTTCTCTCTTTCTTCTAGAGGAATACGCTGTAAAGCTGGCATAGATGCAAAGGGAATTTCTAGCTCATTGAGATCACAGCGACTGATTAATAAACTTTCCCCAATAACTAAAGCTGTGGCGATTAAATGCTCTTGCGCTCCCCAAATCCAAGCATTAATTACCCTTGTGGGTAAAGTAAAATCTCGATAAACGAGGGTATTTCGCAGGGTGCGTAAATTGGCCCGTTTAAATAGTTGCGGCAAGCAGATAGAATCAATGTCTGCTCGGATAAAAAGACCTCGCAGATGATGTTTATCATTAGCATTTCTGGCAATATCTGACACTGCTTTTAAACTGGTCAAAGAAGTACAAATAAAGATGTTTTTTAAAGAATCAATATTCTTTAAATCTGGTAAAGAAAGAATCTGCACAGATTGAGACTCTGGCAAGAAATTATAAATTTCTTTATCCTCAATTATAACAGTAATTTCTGGCTTATTTAACATGATTAATTCCCCTGCGTACAGACTTTTGCCTCCCATTCAATCAGGAGTGTAGAACGATTGGCTAAAACGTGGTCGAGTATTTGCTTTTTTTCCTTACTAGATATTTTGGCATTGGCGGGCCATTTCACCTGAAAATTTAGACCATTTTCTTGATTACAAAGTAAGAAAAAAACTCTAATTTCCCATTGGCCCGGTTTACGAACATGAAAATGAGGTGGCCAATGATCGTGAGAATTGAAAAACAGATCTAAGCCATCTAAATTAAAGGATTCCACCTTGCCCAAATCTTCACCTCGCCTACCTCAACTCTGGTCACTTAATGCTATTATACACTTAACCAGACATTTTGTCCTTAAATTCTGAAATATAATGTCTGCTTAACCTAGAACGATCAAAGCGTTAGATTAGAAAGAGTCCTTTTTTGAGAGATATTTAAACCTGATGGTCTGGCCTTTTAAACCGAAAACCCGCAAACAAATCGCTCGAATAGAAATTACAGGTGCAATTGCCTCCGATACCCGCCAAAGAGTCTTAAAAGCCCTAGAAATCGTCAAAGAAAGGCAATATCCCGCCCTACTTCTCCGCATTGACTCCCCCGGGGGAACCGTGGGGGATTCCCAAGAAATTTATGAAGCATTGAAGCGGTTACAAAAAACCACGAAAATAATCGCTAGTTTTGGCAATATTTCCGCCTCTGGCGGCGTTTATATCGGTATGGGGGCTAATTATATTATGGCTAACCCCGGCACGATTACCGGCTCGATCGGTGTTATCCTGAGAGGGAACAATCTGGAAAGATTGTTGGATAAGGTGGGAGTTTCGTTTAAAGTGATTAAATCGGGACCCTATAAAGATATTCTCTCCTTCGATCGAGAATTAACTGATGAAGAAGAAAGAATTCTCCAAGATATGATCGATACCAGTTATCAGCAATTTCTGCAAACCGTCGCCGGAGCGAGAAATTTAGATGTCAATCAGGTGAAAAGTTTTGCCGATGGGCGCATTTTTACCGGTCAACAGGCGTTAGAATTAGGAGTGGTCGATCGCTTGGGAACCGAGGAAGATGCCCGACTTTGGGCGCTAGAATTGGCAGGATTACCCCCAGATAAAACTAAATGTCAGACTATCGAAGAACCGAAACCCCTCCTCAGTCGTCTGACGGGCAATCGTTCCCAAATACCCCTAGGATTACAAAAAACCCTACAGCGTCTAGAATTTGAATTGGAAGTTAACGGACAACTATTGTGGTTATACCGCCCCTGATGGCTAGATTAAAGTCGAGAAAAAGGGCGCGTTAACCCCTAAAATTGACTCATCAGGATTAGCGGAGGATGACAATCGTGCAGTGGAAGGTTCGAGCCATTCGGGGAGCGACGACAGTAACGGTTAATACTATTGAAGCTATACGAGAAGCAGTAACAGAACTCCTCGAAGCGATCGAAATTCACAATAGTCTCGATCCCGATGATATTGTTAGTATTATCTTTACGGCAACTCAGGATTTAGACGCGATTTTCCCCGCTGCTATCGCTCGCGAACGTCCCCATTGGCAAAATGTCCCCCTCCTCGATGTGCAACAGATGCAGGTCGCTGGTAGTCTGGACAAGTGTATTCGGGTAATTCTCCACGTTAATACTCCCAAACTACAAGGGGAAATGCAGCACGTCTATCTGCAAGGGGCGAAAAATCTTCGCCCCGATTGGCAGATTTCTCCAGTAACTATTAATCCCTAAAATCTTCGATAACTGACTAAATCCCCATTTCCGACAGCCAACTCAAAATTAATTGATTAACTTTTTCGGGATGTTCATCGTGGGGACAGTGACCAGCTTTGGCAATCGGATAAAATTGGGTATTATTTCCCATTTTAGCTCTTTCTTGGTAAATTACCGAACCGGCGATCGGTGTCCAAGGGTCATCCTCTCCCCAGAGTACCAATAAAGGGCGATCGATTGGCGGTAATAATTCCTGGGGAGAAGGTCCGGGGGGTGCCGTCAACACCGATGCAAACACTCCCCACGCACCCGCATCACAGGAGGGTTGATAGAGAATTTCGACTAATTCCTCGGTAATCGCGGTATGGTCGCGATAAACTTGTTTTAAGGTGTTACGGATGCGATTTTTCTGCCTTACCTGTTCAAAAATAAACTTTCCTGTCACGGGAGAACTAACTAAACCGGTAAAGGCAGCCATGATTAAACGCAGCGGAAAATTTAATTCTTCGGGACGATGGTTTAATCCCCCGGCACAGTTGATAATTACGCCTCCGGCAGTGATTTCGGGAGATTCTGCCATCAGCATTAAGGTAATCAGTCCCCCGATGGAATTACCGATAAATACCGTCGGTTTTGCGATTTTTTCCCGCCAAAAGTCTTGTATTTGCCGCTGCCAAAGGTTGAGACTATAATCTAAAGCGGGCTTATCCGCACCCCCAAATCCCAAAAGATCTAGGGCATAGACTTGATAGCCATTTTCCGCTAAAACGGGGATATTTTTGCGCCAATGACCGATAGATGCCCCAAAACCGTGAATTAATACTAGGGGTTGTCCTTCTCCCCGCACAGTGTAGGGGATGGTGTGACCTTGCCATGTCCAAGACAATTGCTCTAAGCTAGTCGCAGTGATTGGAGATTGTAGCGCCATTGTATGAAGTTTTATTAAGTGATATTTAAATTATAGAGTAAAAATCAGTCGAGAATTTATGCCACAACGCCAGACTTTTACCAATAACTCGATGGAAATTTCCTATTTACAATGGAGCGATCGAGGTATACCTCTATTATTATTGCACGGCATGGCGGATCATGCTTTGGTTTGGTCAAGCTTGGGCGATTATTTAAGCTCAAATTATCAAGTTATTGCCCCAGATTTGCGGGGACATGGGGAAAGCGGTAAACCGGCAACGGGTTATCACTTTCAGGATTATATCGGCGATTTAAGGGCTTTAATTAATCATTTAGGTTGGACGCAAGCACATATTTTAGGTCATTCTTGGAGTGCTAAAATAGCGGCAATTTGGGCAACTAAACAGCCGGAAGTATTTAAGAGTTTAATTTTAGTCGATCCCTTTTTTATCGATAAAATGCCTAGTTGGATGAGGATAACTTTTCCAATTCTCTATCAAGTTTTGCCCTTTTTAAAGATTACTCGTTCCTTTGATAGTTATCAGAGCATAGAAGCGATCGCTCGTCAATTAAAACAATATAAAGGTTGGTCAAATTTACAGCAAGAGGTGTTTAAAAATGCCATCGAACAAAAAGCGGATGGCAGTTGGAGCAGTAAATTTACTTTATCGGCACGCGGGGAAATTTTTGAGGATGTCATGGGGTTTGCTGGATTAACTAAAGCTTTAGATATTCCCAGTTTATTGATCCTTCCTCAACAGGGATTAAATCGCACTGCTTGGCAAATTCAATCCTATAAAAAGTATTTAAAGTCTCTAGAAATTAAAAAGATACCGGGTAATCATTGGGCATTTTTAGGGGAACCTGAAACTTTTAATCAAGCGGTGGCCGAATTTTTATCTGTTCGGGAAAATGACGATGTTTAATTAGAAGGTAATTGAGCTAATTTTAAGCTGGATTACGCTGCCCTAAGTAGGTAGGTATTAAAAACTTTCAGGCGCCCCCCTTATCAAGGGGGGATTAAGGGGGGATCGGCACCCCCCTTATCAAGGGGGGCAGGGGGGATCAAACCTAAAATCCATTTTTAATTTAATTATAACTAGCTACTTAACACCCTAGGTTGATATAAATTTCCTCGGCAATATTTCTGCTACCTCCGGACTCTCCCACTCTAATTTTGCCATTCTCTAAACATCTGTGTAAATAACGAGAATCTGCCAAAATATCGATAATTTTAACGGCAGCATTTTTAAATAAATTTACCTCCGTGGGTTTCTGTCCAATAGTTATCACCGATTCCCCTAATAAGCGCATTTGTGCCTCAGCAAAAGGGTAGGTAAATTGGGGACCAAATCCGGGTATTTGTAGGACGGGTTTTCCTAATCCTACCGCTTGTTCTACTGCTGTCCCCGCCATGGCTAAACAAGCGTCACAATGGTGTAGAATATCGGCAAAAGCATCACGATAACAGCACAATAAAGCCCCATTTTTCTCTAATTTTCCCGCTCCTAAATAATGCCATCCCTCTTGTTTAGCCAAATTTTCTAAGTCGGTTTCTCTGATGCTAGGAATGATAGCAGCCCGAAACTGCATCGGTTTAATTTTAACTATTTCCTCACAGACTTGTAACTGTAAAGCTAAATTACTCAAAGCTTCGGGTAAACGACTCCCCGCTAATAAAGCAATCATGGGAATTTGACTATCTAATTCTAAATCTTTACCCGTTGGTGTTAACACATCCATAATTGGATAACCAGCAAAAATCGCTTTTTTAATACCCCGATTTTCTAAATCTGTTGCTGTATATTTATCCCTAGTAAAAACCCTTAAACACTTGTCTGATCTTAAACATAATTCTGTCAGTAAAGGTAATTTAATTGTACCTTCGTAATAACTGGAAGTAGAAACAATAAAAGCCACAAAAGGACGACCAGTTAAACGAGAGATCGCAATCGGCACAATATCCCCCACTGCTATCAATAAATCACAATTCTTGCTAACTTTAAAAGCTGCTTGAATTTGTTTAATAGTTAGACCGATTAATCCCGCGGCAATATCTTTAATCCAATTAAAAGGATTAGTATAAATAATTCCCCCCGATGGCATAGTGGCAGTGGGTGCAATAATTGGTACTGGCAATTTTTGATAAGCTTTTCCCTCTCCCACTAAAGGCAAAGCAGCTATAGATAATTGGGGCTGAATTTTTTGTAATTCCCCCACAATTAAACTAGCATTTAAATCCTCGCCATGACCATTACTAAGAAATAAAACCTGTTTAAGCATCGATTTGGTATCCTCTCTATTCCCTTGCTGCCAAAGAAACCGCCACCGTCACCGATTTTGCTTCTATTTGCTTGCTGACTAGCAAAGTCTCGCCCATTTTTAAAGCGGCAGCTTCGGCGACGCTAGGGGTTCCCCCTTGCTTGTTGACAATAGCTGAGGGATTGGGGACATTAATATCTCTCAACTCCTCGGCAGTAAAAGTTTTTAGGGGCAATCCTTTCTCCTGACAGTAGGTAATTAAACCCCGTTCATCAGCTTTGATGTCAAGGGTGGCGATACCAGCAATAGCGGCTAAAGAGAGGTGATAACGCTGAAAAACAGCCCTAATTGCCCTATCTATGACCGCTTTCTCCGTCCCACGGATGCAACCTATGCCTAGCCATAATACTCGTCCATGGCATTGCACTTTTGCCCCGGAAGAATCGGCGGGTGAGTGGAAAGCAGGGGAAGCGCCAGTCATCATCGGTGTTGCCTCTAATTGTTGCGGGATTAGGGTTGCCAACGGGGAGAATCACCTTGGGGCTGTTTAGTTAGGGTTTGCGGCAAAAAGTTTTTCCGGGGGGTAGGGTGTGGGGTGTGGGGTGTGGGGTTTTACCAGTTTTGAGGTGGCCAATTACCTAATTTTCAGGGAAAAAGTGCCTAAATTTCCCCCCGATCACTCCCATATCCAGTACTTTTTGATTGACAAAAGGTCTAAAAGTCTTAC
>NZ_JASJFG010001005.1:0-1161 GCF_030065375.1 Microcystis sp. M49636_WE2
AGTTAGTTTCTAAATCCTAATGGCTCTCTTGGGTTAGTTGGGTAAAATGTATCACTGAATACATTTTATTATTCCCTATTTGCCAGAAGAGAAGGATGAACCACAAAGGCACAAAGGACACAAAGAGTAACTAGCGATCGATTAATCAAACTTATCACAGGAAAGACAAGAGAGCCATTCTAATTTTTATCTCAAGAAAACCTCCAATTTTTCTCATGACTTCAGAAACTAATTCCAACGAGATTAATCTATCGGCAACGGCACAGGCTCAATCTAAAGTAAATTTAATTGGCAAAATCGAGACTAAAAATCTAATACTTTCCGAGGAACTTTTAACCCGTTTAGAAACTCCATCGGGGGGTATTTTCAAGGTAGGAAATGCTCGAAAACGTCTCGCCTATTGGCAGGGAAGGAAGGAGGAAATCACCCAAATTAAGCAGTGGTTTAATGATCAAAATGTTGCGATGATTGGCATCAAAGGAGTTGGAGGAATTGGAAAATCTACCCTAGCCAGTAAAATTTTTGAGGAGAAAATTACCCTCGATCCTTCCCTAGGGGACGATGAAGATTTATTCCCAAAACGCTTTTGGTGGGAAGCGGGAAATCTGGGCGGATTTAGTGGTTTAGCTCGCCAATTCCTGACGGAATTTGGTTATCCCGTCCCCAAAGAAGAAATAGATTTACAGGAAGCTTTAATCAGACAATTGCAACGCCATCGCCACCTAATTATTATCGATAATCTAGAGAGTTTATTAGGGAAAGATGGTTCTTGGAATAATGAATTTTATCAGCAGTTTTTCACTGCTTGGATAGAAAAAGGTGACACGAGCAAAATTATAGTCACCACCAGAGAAAAGCCAAAAACTAGGGGTTTTAACCGTTGGATTGAGCTAAAAGGTTTGAAACCTCCTGAAGGGGCGCAATTGTTAGCGGAATCGCAAATAACAGGGGATCTAGAGAACTTTTCTCGACGGGTGGGTGGTCATCCATTACTCCTGCGATTGGTGGCGGATTTACTCCTAGCAGAATTTCCGCAAAACCCCAGTTTAGAAAGGTTAGCGGATTTAGGATTAGGAAATTTATCGCAACTTTTGAGCGATCCGCAGGTGGTGGGGAGTCATCGTCAAGAGACAGTGGGAATTGCTTTAGTTTTAGATGCTA
>NZ_JASJFG010000979.1:0-5773 GCF_030065375.1 Microcystis sp. M49636_WE2
AATCTAAAAACCTTGTTGGATAAGGCTTTTAGACTTTTTTGACCTCAAAAAGTGCCGACCATTGGAGGGATCGGGGGTAAAATTCAGGTACTTTTTCCCTGAAAATTAGGTAACTGACTACCTCAAAATCGGTAAAACCCCACACCCCACACCCCACACCCCACACCCCACACCCTGCCCCCACGAAAAACTTTTTCAGCAGCCCCTATTTAGACTGGCGAAGTTACACTAAATCCGTTGAGTATAGGCTAGTTATGAGGAGAGGCACTCATGCAAGAGGCAAAAGCTTCAGAAACTGATTACTGATAACTGATAACTGAAAAAGCTAATTACTGTCGCGGTTGTACGGGGAACCCTTGACGCTGCAACACTTCCGCCGCATCTTGGCCCGGTTGATAGTTGATACCGAGGGTAGAAGTGGCCGAATCTTCGATGATTTTGGGAGTGAGGAGAATAATCACCTCACTGCGACTATTACTATTGGTACGACTGCGGAATAAAGCCCCTAAAATGGGAATATCGCCTAAAATCGGCACTTTTGTCTCAGAACTTTGTTGTTTTTCTTGGATAATGCCGGAAAGAATTAAACTCTGTCCATCCCGCAGACGAATTAAACCAGAAGTTAATTCCCGACGAATCAGAGGGGTAAGGGTGTTGATTGTGAGACCACCGCTATTAAATTGAATCGGAGACCCCGGAGAGGCGATGGTAGGGCTAACCGACAGGGAAATAAAACCGTTATCATCCACCTGATCGACGTTTACCGCTAAAGTTAACCCAGCATCAGCCAATACAGGGGTAGTGGTGCGTTCGCCACTGAGAGGATCTACACTTGTCTCGACACTTTCTAGCACTTTCTCGGTGAGCTTAACGGTGGCCTGTTGACCTTCCTGCACCACCAGGGAGGGATCGGTGAGAATCTTGGCATTTCCTGTCTGAATTGACGCTTGCAGGGTCATCAGGAATCTTTGGGGATATTGGAAGAGGTCGGGTAGCGCAAAATCTCCTCCATCTGCATCTGTTGCACCGGGTTGAAAGGGGTTATTAAATGTTCCAAAATTAGGACGGGCATAGGGAACAACCAGCCCAGTATTTCGATCTGTGACTCTTCCCTGAGTTATATTACTAAAAGGAGCATCCTGAACATCAAAAAAAGGTTCTAGGGCGGGTGTTCCCTCCCCAGAGAAAACATTATTTAAAGGAACTATCGGCTGTGCAAAAGCCCCCGGTTTGGATACAGTTGAGCTACTGGGTGGGTTCATATTGCCAAAGTTCACCACTGCCGCCCCGTTATCCTGAACGAAGAAACCATCGTTAAAACCGAAGGAAAAACTACTGCTAAAACGGTCTGTATTGAGCAGGTTGACATCGATAACTTTGACGTTAACCACCACCTGACGGCGACGAGCATCCAGTTGGGTTAATAAAGAGGTGGCGATCTGGACTTGCCGCGCTTCGCCGATTAAATTGATAGAATTAAGGCGATCATCGGCGGCAATTCTTAAACCGGTTAAAAGTAGGGCAGCTTTTGAGCCTTCTGTCTGTTGGGGTGTTAGTGCTTCTAGGGTGGGAGGAATATCCCGGCGACCGATGACTCGTCCGGTGAGGGGATCGACGATATCCTCGGTTTGGGTAACTAAACGCTGGTATTCTGCCCCTTGGGTGGCAAGGAAAGTGGCGGCGGCGATAGCTTTAACTTGATTGAGGCGCAGGGTGCGGCTAATCAGATTACGAGCGCCTTGGGGTAATTGCGCCCCGACAAAGATGGTTTTACCCTGACGGTTGGCCTGGAGTCCAGAAATTAACAAGACGGCGTTAAAAATGTTTTCCACCGATTCGTTAGTAAATTCCAAGGAAACTGTCTGAGAAGTGGCGTTAGTTTCCCCCTGGGCGCTGGTGAAAACGACGTTATAACCGGCAATGTTAGCAAGGGTCATTAACACTTCTCTAGCGGAAGCTTCCCGGAGTAAAACACGAGGTACGGTGATATTACGCTCGAATTTGACCTTTTCGGCACTAGCATCGATGTTAGAGATGGCAATATCTCCCACCGGTGGGGCAACGGCCCGGGGTAGGGTGGGAACGCCTGGGGCTTGGGGTGCGCCTTGAATGATAATTTCGGGGTTGGGAACCATGGGCGCACTTTGGGCAAGTAGTTTTTCACTGGCTAAAATGCGATCGCTGATTTCCTTTTCTAGGGCCGCGCTGGAAGGGACAAGCTGATTTGGCGATTTTTGTAAAGTTTCTTTACTAAACTCTTGCCAAAATTCAATTTTTGATGTACCAGATTTTAACTCTGAACCATGGAAGGAAATGGGGGTTTCGGCCAAGACGCTCAGGGGAGCCATCAATAAAAACGAGGCAATTTGCGGGATAAATAGGGCATAACGGGACGGATTCACTTTAACTTCACTCCTCAACGATTACGCAATTCAACGGACAAAAAAGGCAATACTCACACTGGCTTGAAGACTATTATTGGGGCGGACTAGCGGGGGGTTGACCTTCGGCGGGGGGTGGCGGTGCTAATTTCGCTAATTCTTCGGCATTGAGAGGAATAATCACATCGAGAAGAAAGGTGGTAGTCACGGGTTTATCGCCTTGGGGAACGATAGTGGCTTTATTTTTGCTGGTACTAACCACTTTAACCGTCGATCCTTCCTTATCCACTTGGGTATTGAGACTGTTCAGCAAAATGAGCGGCTGTAATCTTTCTAAATCCCGAATAACCTCGTGAGTTTTAGCATAGCTCCCTTCCATCTTGACGTTAAAAGTTTGACGTTTGAGCTTATTATTAACCTCACTACCGAGGGAACCATCGGAGACCACCACCGGTTCTAGTCCTTGGGGTTGAAAACTAACCAGCTTAACATCGCGAGACTTAAAGATATTACTAACATCTAAGAGAATAGTGCTTAAGTCCCTTTCTTTAGCAAAAAGCGAGAGAATTTTCTGTTCAATAGCTTTTTGTTGTTGTAACTGACTCTCGATTTTTTGGAATTCTGAAAATTCGAGACGGCTTTTTTGTTGATCTACCATTTGTTTTTTGTTGGCTGCATCGGTTTGCAGTTGCTGCCAGGTATTATAAGCGGGCATCACCCAGTTAAAAAGCAGATAGAGGGAGCCAAGTAAACCTACCACAGCGGCAGCGATGCCACTATTACGGGGGGTAAAAGTTATCCCGAAAGCGATAGGATACTCCTCAAATTCCTCTAATTTCAGCTTTTCAAATTCTTCGTTAAAGGTCATGGTTGAATAGCTCCTTGGCTTTTGAGAGTATTAATCCTAGTAACAACTCCGATCGCGCCATTCCTGGCGAGATTGGGCAGTTGTTGAGTAGCGGGAGTATCACTTAATTGGGCGGTGATCACAAATTGAACCACTTGGGGGAAAGTAACATTAATATTTTTGTACTGATTAGCCACATCTAGGGGTAAATCGGCCAGGGCAGCACTTTCGATCACCGTTCGCTTACCCTCTAAAAAAGGAGAAGCTTGTAGGGTTAAGAGATAATCATTGACTGCTTCGTAATTACTGGCAAAACCACTGATTTTTAAGCCAGCAGCCGGATTGGGTTGCCCTTGATTGGGGTTTGCGGGAACCTCCACCTGTTGCAAACTATTTAACTGCACACTAGAAGGAGTTTGTTGGCGAATTTCTTGGATAATGGCTGACCAAGGCCTAATCTGATTGAATACACCCACCAGAGCTTTATTTTTTGCTTCTACCACCTTTAGTTCCCCTCTGATGTCTTCTAGTTTTTTACTTTGGACTTGTACTTGACCTAATTCCCCTTCCAGTTGCTGAATTTTGGCCTGAGTTTCGCTGGTTTTCCAACCGACGGTTAAACCGAGTAATCCCGTCAGTGCCAATAATCCGGCCCCCACTCCCACACCGAGGAACAGGGGTAGTTGTTTCCTCAGGTTAATAACGGTGGAAATCTCGAAGTTAGAGGTTGTTTGGACTGTTCGGTTAAGATGGCGATCTTTGAGAAAATTAACGTCAAGACTATACATAATTTTTGTCTATACCTCCCGCAATCCTAAACCGAGAACTGTTCCTAAACCCGGTCTTTGGGTATTAGGAATCTCTTGATTGATATCTAAGTTGAGTGATGCGATCGGATCGATGGGCATGGTAGGGATGCTAAGACGTTGAGTAAAATATTCATCTAGTTGTGCTAAACCGCCCCCGGGACCGGCTAAAAGTAACTGGACAATTTCCATTTCCAGTTCATCACTTTGGTTAAGATAGAAATTAATTGATCGCCGCAATTCATCGGTTAATTCCCCTAAAACCCGCATCAGTGCAGCAATCCCGGCGGTAGTAAAGGTTCTGGAAAGACCGGTATTGGTGCCAAGACTATCAAAGGCAGTGATCGGGATTGTCATCCCCAAAAGAATCTCAGGACTGCGGGAGGTGGGCAAATTCATCGCCCTGGAAATGGCATTTTGTAGCTGGAAAGTGCCGATGGGGACAGTGCGGGAAAATTGGGGAACGCCGTCCACCACGATGGCAATTTCCGTGTTATCAAATTCTATATCGACAATAACGGTAGCTTCATTGGAACTAAACTGTCGCAACTGATCGCGAATCGTCCGAATTAGGGCAAAACTATTAATTTCTAGCACATCTACCTGTAATCCTGCCCGTTGCAGGGTCTCCAGATAGGAATCGGTGATCTCCCGACGAGTAGCTACCAGCAAAACCTGCACCTTTTCGATGCCGTCTTCATCCTGAAAGTAGCCCAGTTTTTGGTAGTCGATATCCACTTCCTCGCGCGGATAGGGAAGGTATAAATTAGCTTCATGATTTAAGATCAGATCGCGCAATTCCTCCTCGTCCAATTCCGAGGGAATGGCGATAATCCGGATAATTGACTCGCGCATGGGGACAGCAGTAGCGACTCGTTTGCTGTTAATTTTATTTTCCTTGAGGACTTCCTGGATTAATTCCGCTAAAGCGACGGAATCGACGATTTTTCCCTCCTCAAAGATGCCTTCTGGGATATCCGACGAACAATATTTAACTAATTTATAATTTTGTTTCTGTTTGGCGATCTGAGCCACGTTAAGGCGCTCTGGGGTAATCTCTAGCCCAACACCTTGAGTTTTTTTTGTCAATAGCTTCTTAAAAAAACTTACCATAGATTTTCTGGGGCAGCTCTCAGAGAATTAGTGATTAACAAAGCCAATAATTTTTTGACCTGATTTTCTCTAGTGTTGATCAAGGCAGTAAATTAGTCTATAAACGATCCTGACTGGGTAAATTACCCAGAAAAGGTAAAAATCGAGAAGGAGAGAAGCTATTTCGGCACTGAACACCAACCCGATTATCTGTGTTCAGATCGAGGTTAATCTTGACTGGGTGAGGGGAGAGGAAGCACCTATTGATGATGATATTGTAATCAATTTTGGTGAAAGAACCAAGTCTAGACAAAAAACCTAGTTAACCGCTCCATCTCGTTTCGCCTTCTTTAGTTAGATTACCCAAATATCTCAAGAAAATTTCAATTTTTCTAGGCACTATTTTTTCTTGACTCTGGGAAACCGGCGCTCAAATGCTTCTGACAGGCGTGATTTTCCCCTATAATTAGGAGTTTGCACAGTGACAAAAGAAGTTAAGGAGCGATTTCGATGGCACGAATGTACTATGATGAGGATGCCAATTTAGATTTATTAGCGGGAAAAACGATCGCTATTATTGGTTATGGTTCCCAGGGTCATGCCCACGCATTAAATCTCAAGGATAGTGGCGTTAATGTGATTGTTGG
>NZ_JASJFG010000270.1:0-1018 GCF_030065375.1 Microcystis sp. M49636_WE2
ATGTTTTAATAGCTGACAGGAGACGGTAAATTCTTCATCTTCGTAGAGTATGCCGGGGGAAACGGGATGGACACGCACCCGATTGGCTAAATTAGTATAGGAATACTTAGCACAAGCACGCAGATAGTCCCCTAGTCCGGGTGGTCCGTAGATATCAATATCCTGAGCAGAACCGGCTAATCCGATACTGGCTAACAGTCCCATTAAACCAAAGATATGATCGCCGTGCATATGGGTGATAAAAATGCGTCGAATTTGGGAACTTTTTAGGTCGCTACGCAGTAACTGGTGTTGAGTTCCTTCTCCACAGTCAAACAGCCATATTTCCGCCCGTTGCGGCAAACGAAGGGCGATACTAGAGACATTGCGGGAACGAGTGGGAACCCCAGAACTGGTTCCTAAAAAAGTAATCTCCACAGGATAGCTGTCAGGATAGAGGATTCTTTTTCTAGTCTAGGCTGTTTTTATCGATTTCTCGATCGAATTGCTGCTTTTCTGTATTTCTTGACTTGGAAACAGGAAATCCCCTGATTTTGACCTAACTCTGCAATAATTACTGGCAGCCAGAAATACACCAGCGTCTTCATCATACTTTGTGCTTTTTGTCAAAAAAACTTTTTTTTTGCAATAAAACTACACAAAAAAAAGATCATCGTTATGCGTGAAATTGACTAATTTACCCGTCTTAATTAGGATTACCTTGTAGATGTGGCAAGGGTTTCAACCATTGCTGCCCAAAAAAGCACAGAATAACCCATTATGAAATTCAGCAAAATCGCTGTAACCATGATAACATCGTTGTTAAATAAAAATCTTTCTCAATTAATTCTTAAGAATTTGTAAATATTGCGGAATGTTAATTTAAATATTCTCAAGTTTGTGGAGTCAATAAATAATTTTTGCTTATCTTTGGCCAACATGGGGTTAGAAGTCAGTTATCAGTTATCAGTTATCAGTTCACTGAGAAAACACCCCACACCCCACACCCCACACCCCACACCCCACACCCCACACCCCA
>NZ_JASJFG010000113.1:0-1257 GCF_030065375.1 Microcystis sp. M49636_WE2
GTAAGACTTTTAGACCTTTTGTCAATCAAAAAGTACTGGATATGGGAGTGATCGGGGGGAAATTTAGGCACTTTTTCCCTGAAAATTAGGTAATTGGCCACCTCAAAACTGGTAAAACCCCACACCCCACACCCCACACCCCACACCCTACCCCCCGGAAAAACTTTTTGCCGCAAACCCTATTTAGAGTAAAATTTCCCTGTGTTGAATTGCTAATTTATGGGCGGGAAAACCTTCGTACTCGGCTAAAGTTTTCGTGGTTTCTTTTAACTTTTCAAAGCCTTCAGGGGTGACATAAGCCAAAGTGGAGCGCTTGAGAAAATCATAAACCGAAACCGCCGAATAGGAACGGGCAAAACTTCCTGTCGGCAGCACAGCATTGACTCCGATGGCGTAGGTAGCCATAGAGGAAGGAGTATGATTTCCCAGGAGAATTTCGCCAGCATTTTTAATCTTGCCCAGAATGGCAAAAGGATTACTAACTAAAACCTCTAGATGTTCTGGGGCGTACTCATTGACAAAATCGAGGGATTGCTGCAAACTATCGGTTAAAATTATGCCCCCATAGGCGGCTAAACCCGCCTCACAGAATTCCCGTCGCCAATCCGGGAGTTTTTGCAGGTATTCCTGTGCATATTCACTAGCAGCGATCGCCAAATCTTCACAGTGGGTGACTAATAAAGCCGCCGAATCCGCCCCGTGTTCCGCTTCAATTAATAAATCCAAGGCCGCTAAACGGGCATCGGTGGACTCATCGGCCAAAACTATCGACTCACTTGGACCTGCCGGCAAACCCACATCCACAGTACCGAACAGTAACCGCTTGGCCGCCGCCCCATAGACGCTGCACGGACCGGTAATTTTGTCAACCCTTTTGATATTTTTTGTTCCCAAAGCCAAAGCGGCGATCGCTTGTACGCCCCCTAACTTATAAATTTCTCTGACTCCAGCCATGCGTGCCGCCACCAGAGAAACCGGCTCCACGTTGCCCTGTTTATCGGGGGGAGTGCAAACCACCACTCTTTCCACTCCTGCCACCATTGCCGGTATGGCTAACATTAACATCATCGAAGGAAAAGCACCGCGGCCCCGGGGAACGTATAAACCCACATTGGGGATAGGAGAGATTTTTTCGCCGGCAAAGACACCGGTTTCAATTTCTGCCAGTAGTGTTTCTTCCGGCATTTGGCGACGATGTACCTCTTGAATATTCCGGAAAGCCTGTTCAATGGCAGTTTTTACTTCCGGTTCAATTAA
>NZ_JASJFG010000191.1:0-1416 GCF_030065375.1 Microcystis sp. M49636_WE2
AATTACTCACACTACCTAAGAATAACTCTCCTAGACCCGATCGCCCACGCCGACCGATGACAATTAAATCAATATTTTCCTCTCGCGCCACTTTACAGTTAGTTTTGGCGGCATGACCATAAATTTGCCGGTATTCTCCCTTTACACCCATTTCTCCCGCTTGATTAGCTCTTTTTTGCAACATTGCCAACCCTTTCTGCTCAAATTCTTCCCATTGTTGCCGCCAAAAATCAAGAGTCAGATCATTACCCTGGGCGGGGTAAATATCGGCTAAATTGGGTGGAATCGGTAAAGGGCTATAATCTTCTTCAGGGGAAAGGACGTGCAGTAGTAGAAGGTTAGCTTCGTACTTACTGGCTAAGGATACAGCCTCCTTAAAGACACTCTCCCCCATCTCCGACAAATCTACTGCTATCAAGATTTTTTGATACATTTTTCAGCCTCTGCAACCATGCCTTATTTAACGGAATCCGACGCTATTAGGAATGTGATCGATCACTTTTGCCATTTTCCCATTCTTTGGTTAGATACGGAAGTAGCCGATTACGATAGCAAGACTCCCCGTTTGTCTCTGATTCAAATTCTGGCTGATTCCACGGATTTAACGGGGGAGCGGGTGACAATTTTGGATGTTCTCGAACGACTGGACCTGATCGATTATTTTATCACTAAAATCATGCTGGTTGACCAGATAGAAAAGGTTTTTCACAATGCTACTTATGATTGTAAATTTTTGGGCGGTAAAATCAAAGTTAAAAAAATTACCTGTACCCTAGAGTTAGCTAAACAGGTTCCCTACTATATTGCTCCTTTACCCAATTATCAACTGAAAACGCTGGCTGAATTAGGTTATACTTGATATTTATGAGAAAGGCTGTAATAGCTAGAAAAAATTGCTTGCGGGGATAATCTAAATGACTGTAAAGATCGCTTATCTGGGGCCAGTGGGAACCTATTCAGAAACAGCCGCTTTAGCCTATGCTAACAGTTTACCACCCCAGCCTCATCAATTAATACCCTATCCTAGCATTGCCCTGGCCCTGCGATCGGTTGTCCAAAATCAGGCCGATTTAGCAGTGGTTCCGGTGGAAAATTCCACCGAAGGAAGTGTGGTAATGACTCTTGATGCTTTATGGCAATTACCCAGGTTACAGATTCAACAAGAATTAGTTTTACCGATTTCCCATGCACTTCTATCTCCTCAACAATCGCTAACAGAAATTAAAACCGTTTATTCCCATCCCCAAGCTTTAGCTCAATGTCAAAAATGGCTAGAAAATAATTTACCTAACGTGCCGATTATTCCCACCAATTCTACCACGGAAGCGATTCAACTTCTCGATCGAGAGGCTAATTCGGCCGCGATTGCTTCTCCCCGGGCTGCCAAACTCTATCATGTACCAATATTAATACAAC
>NZ_JASJFG010000662.1:0-4092 GCF_030065375.1 Microcystis sp. M49636_WE2
CGCAAATTCTCGAACTTCTCTCCACCATGACTGTGGGGCAAATGTTGGCAAAAGAAGGCTTTTCCGAACGCTACGACAAGGAAAACCCGATTTTTCTCCATGAATTTCTCTATCCCTTAATGCAGGGTTATGATTCCGTAGCTGTTGAGGCCGATGTCGAATTGGGAGGAACCGATCAAAAATTTAATATTGCCGTCGGTCGCGATTTACAGAAATATTTCGGCAAAAAACCGCAATTCGGGTTACTTTTACCGATTTTAATCGGAACCGATGGCAGTCAAAAAATGTCCAAATCCCTGAATAATTATGTGGGATTGCGGGAATCGGCCCTGTCCATGTACTCGAAACTGGAAAAAACCCCCGACGCTTTGTTAAAAGATTATTACGAACTATTGACAAATTTGCCCTTAGATGCTATGGCGAGCAATCCGCGAGAGGCACAAAAACAACTGGCGATCGAGGTAGTTGCCCAGTTTCACGGAGAAGAGGAGGCATTAAAGGCACAAAAAACAGCGCAGGAGATAGTTCTACAGGGAAATACGGCAGCTGCGGCCTCTGTACCCGAATTTTCCCTAGCAGCGGTCACTTTTCCCCTGAAATTATTCTATCTTCTTGCGGCCACCGGCTTATGTAAAAGTAGCGGCGAAGGGAGAAGACAGATTCAGGGGGGTGCAGTCAGAATCGATAGTGAGAAAATCACCGATGTGGACAAAAGTTTTGAGACAGCCGAAGCTTTAACGGGAAAAGTCCTACAGGTGGGCAAAAATAAATTTATTCGCTTTGTAGCTTAAATAAGCGAAAAAGTCCCTATTCGGCGGCTTTTTCCACGATTTCTAACTCAAAATCTCGAAAATGGGCTTTAAACTTTTTACTGAACTCGACGAGGACGGGTAGGTTGGCGCTAACCGGCCTACCACGCCATTCGGTGACAATCCCTTTCACCTCTCCCTCTAGTCCTTTCACGTCAAAAGGATCCGATTTGTGTTCAGGATGGTGATAAACTACCACAGACTCAATTACACGAACTTGATCGCCAACTTTCATAAACTCTCTAGCGAAGACAAACGCCTATTGTATCTTTGAAAACAATCTTATCATTCTACGCCGTATCAGGGAACGGGGAACTGAAAACTCTTAAGATTGAAACCTAGAGCCTGAGCTTTGACGATACTTTTGTTCGTAAGCAGCAATACTGGGAGCAACCTAAGCGTCACCTGTTGTGCAAGGCTGACGGCTAAAACACTGATAACTAGGGCTTGCTGAAAAAATCTAAAAACTTTGTTGGATAAGGCTTTTAGAGTTTTTGTCAATCAAAAAGTACCAGGCATGGGAGTGATCAGGGGGAAAATTGAGGTACTTTTTCTCTGAAAATTAGGTAACTGACTACCTCAAAGTCGGTAAAACCCCACACCCCACACCCCACACCCCACACCCTGCCCCCACGAAAAACTTTTTCAGCCAACCCTAACTACTTAATGATTTGATAGCATGGGGGAAAACCTATAGAGGGTTAAGCGGTATGAGTGACTATAAAGATTCTTCTTCCATGCGCTATTTCCTGGCGGGATTAAAACCCTTTGCCCAACCTTTATTTTGGCTACCGTTAGGAATATTTTCCTTGGCTCTAATTGGTTTGTGGGTATATCAACAGAATCCTGAATGGTTGGGTTCGGTATTAGATACCCCAGGAATGTCCTTGGAGGAGCGGGAAATCCGGGCTAACCAGATTACCGATACTCCTCTCCCCAGTACTGTACCATTGCCAGCCATTCCTGCCCATAATAATACCGCTCGCCTGAACAAACCGGCCTCGACGCAGCCTTTTAATCCTCTAAATACTAATCCCGATAAGAACCAGAAACCCTCCTTATTTGCGCCGTTAATGCCGCAGACTAAGCAAAATCAGGCACCGAAGGCTAGTAAAAGTCTGCAACCGATTCAACTGCGACCGATTAGTGGCGACAGTAGCAATTATCCTTTACAAAGGGAAATCGAAAATCGCTCGCGGACTGCTAACTTGAATAATTCTCCTAATCTCAACCCCGGGGGCAGCCCGAATCAAGTTAACCCCCAGGGAAATTATTCCCCTGAACAACAAAATGTTCAACCCCTACCCTCCTGGAATAATGCCAACCCTAACCCCGTCTCCGGCTCTAGCAACCAATCCAACTATTATCAACCCCCTGTATATCAACCCCCCGTCTACGGCAGTCAACCGAACGTCACTGGTTATCCTAATCAGGGAATGCCACCTAACAATAATGGCACCCCCAATCAAGTCCCACCTCAAAGTATTAACCGAGGTTTCACCATCCAACAACCTATTAATACCAGGTCTTCTGGTTACTAGAGGAACTTAGATAGGGTTTGCTGAATAAATCTAAAAACCTTGTTGGATAATATTTTTAGACTTTTTTGAAATCAAAAAGTACCAGCGATTGGAGTGATTGGGGGGAAAATCCCTGGACTTTTTCCCTGAAAATTAGGTAATTGACCGCCTGAAAATGGGTAAAACCCTACACCCCACACCCCACACCCTACCCCCACCAACAAACTTTTTGCCGCAAACCCTAGATAGGAGCTTGCAGGAAGTCTAATAAAATCGGATTAACTATTTCTGGAGCTTCATCCTGGGGACAGTGGCCTAAACCAGCTAAGGGGATAAACTGTTTTACTGTCGGGAATCTTGCTAATTCTTGGCCCAAGGACAAGGGTTCCCAGGGATCCTCGCTACCCCAAAGCAGAATGGCCGGACAGGGGAGAATCGGCAGCAGGTCTTCTGGGAGTGGGCCGCCAGAATAACCGGTAAAAGCGAGGAAAACCTCGATCGCTCCTGGATCTCGGGCGGGTTTTAGGATTATTTCTACTAATTCCTCTGTTACCGCTTCCGAGCGCCGATAAGCTTGCAGGAGAATTTTACGCACTGTCTGGGGTTTAGCGATCTGTTGGAAGAAAAAAGCCCCAATTGCTTTATTTTTGAGAATTATTTGGGCAATATCCGCGCCTAAACGACGATACCAGGGTAATTCCTCCCGTTTTCTTTCGTGCAGTAGTCTGAGGGAACAATTAATCGCCGCTACCCCAAGGACAAAATCGGGATAATCGACGGCAGCCTGCATAATGGCGACGCAACCGATGGAATTACCCGCCAAAAAAGCAGGCCCCCCCACCACTTCCCGACAAAAATCGGCAATTTGCGCCCCCCAAGTCTCGAAAGTGTAATCGATCTCCTTTTGCGGTTCGGGTTTGTCGGAACCGCCAAAACCAATTAAATCTAGGGCAAAACAGCGACATTTTTCGCCTAAAACGGGGATATTTTTGCGCCAATGTCCCCAAGATGCCCCAAATCCATGCACAAGCACGATCGCAGGTCCCGTCTCCCCCGCACTTTGATAGGTGATTTTGAATCCCCGCCAATGCCAAATTTTTGCTTGTGTCTCTAATCCTAGAATTTGTTGCATATTTTTGTTTATCTGTAAAGTATTTGTTGCTTTTCTTAATATATACTGTCAGGTTAACTGGCGGCTTAACTGGTCGTCTGGGGATGATGCCAAATACCGTCATAGTTCATCTCAAATGAACCCAACAATCGCCAATTATGATGAACCCTAGAAAGAAGTATTAAGTCACCTAGAAAACGGGTTTCTTGAAGAAACCCGTTTTCTGTGGGGTTTTTTGCGGAAAGTATCCCCCTCTTTTCGTAGTTCCCCCTCCCCTCGTAGTTTAAGGGGGTGAGGTCATAACAATCCGTTGCCAAAACAGACTTTTCAGAATATAATAGAGAAGAGTAGTCATTCATCGATCAGATTCGTTAAGATGATATTACATGACTAATAATATTGACCATGACCGCTTATTTAAGGAGTTAATCTCCACCTTTTTTATCGAATTTATCGAGTTATTTTTTCCTCAATTGATGGATTATTTAGATAGAAACTCGATTACTTTTTTAGGCTCTTCCGAACTTGTCATGTAAAATTAAAGAAAAAACAGACAATTATTGCTGACCAATAAAACAATAATTTATCTTTAAAAGCTGACTATGCTTGCAATACAGCAATTTATTGGTTAAAATATAGACAGCCAAGACCA
>NZ_JASJFG010001039.1:0-3131 GCF_030065375.1 Microcystis sp. M49636_WE2
AACCAGCTTGACCTCTCAGTGTTGATTTCCACCTACCAAGCGGGACGAGTGGCCAGCATTGGCACTTATCAAGGACAAATACGGGTGAGTTTCGCCCATTTTGACCAAGCAATGGGTTTAACCCGAACCGCTACCGGAATTACTGTGGGCGCTCGTCAGGCAATTTGGCATTTACCCGCCAATCGAGAGATTGCCCCCCAGATTAAACCAGAAGGGGAACAGGATATCGCCTTTTTAGCTCGCTCCTCTCACCTCACCGGTCCGATTATGGGTCATGATTTGGCCTTTGGCAGTAATCGCCTTTGGGTGGTCAATACCCTATTTAACTGTCTGGCAACTATCGAAGGAAATTGGAGTTTTCTCCCCCAGTGGAAACCGCCCTTTATTACCGAGTTAGTCCCCGGAGACCGCTGCCACCTCAATGGCTTGGCTATGGCTGAAAATAGCGGCACTCCCGCCTATGTAACGGCATTGGGGGAAACCAACGAGGAAAGCCTCTGGCGAGAGAATAAAGCTCAAGGGGGATGCTTAATTGATGTGCCGAGGGGAGAGGTGATTCTGCGGGGTTTAGCGATGCCCCATTCTCCCCGTCTTTACCAGGGTAATCTCTATTTTCTCAATTCCGGTTATGGAACCTTGAACCGTTGGCATCCCCAAACTGGCAGCACGGAAATCATCGCGGAATTGCCCGGTTTTACCCGGGGTTTAGACTGTTGGGAAGGTCACGCCTTTGTCGGGTTGTCCCAAGTGCGGGAAACGGCGATTTTTGGCGGTTTACCCCTGGATGAGCGGCGTAATCAATTGCAGTGCGGGTTGGCTATTGTCAACCTGGCCACCGGTCAACTGGTGGCAACTTTTTGGTTCAATAGCGGCGTGGAGGAGGTTTTCGCTGTCTCCGTCCTACCGGGCTACCGCAACCCGGCACTGATTGGACCGGATACCGACCTCGACGGCACTCAATCCGTCTGGATGGTGCCTTCTTTAGGGACTTAATTGTTTACTTTTCACCCTATTATTCAGGAAAAAATCATGTCAACTCCTTAAAATGACTAACCCTACTATCTTAGAAGAGCTACTAAAATTAGCAGCTACTGCTAATTCTCTCGCAGAATTTAAGCAGTCTTTGGCAAAAATCCAATAATCTTATCCTAATATCTAGAAAACGGGTTTCTTCAAGAAACCCGTTTTCTGGACTTGTGGCCATCGCCTTCTCGCCATGACCCGCTAAAATTGTCATTGTGAGGGAGTAATTGAGAGACAATCTTCAGAAACCCGTTTTCTGGACTTATGGCGAATCACCTGAATCAGTGAACAGTTGTTAGCCTTTTGGTAACTGATTCAGGTAATTGCATTTGCGTCTCTTGGTTATAATTCACAAACAGGCTATAATGTTAGTAAAACAACGTTAATCTCTAAGGTTTATCAATGACTCAAATATTGATCGAAATTCCCGACGAATTAATATCTCGTTTGCAAGAACAAAAATCCTCGGTTCAAGAGATTGTTATCAAAGCTTTGGAAAATTATGTTCAAGCTGAATTACCAGATATTACCAAGACTCGTACTTGGGAACTTTGTGGAAGTTTAGAAATTGTCCAACCTGAGCCTAAATATATTATCGGACAAGATAATCGGGGTCAAGTTGTAACTAACTACGCTGAAAACATCGATGAAATTATTTATTAAAAATTGTGGACAAAGAAATTATTGTTGATACGTCTGCTTTAATTGCCTTTTTTGTCAAATCTGAAACTCATCACGAAAGCGCTCAAAAATATTACTTAGAAAATCCTCATAATAATTGGATTATTCTCGAATCGGTATTCGATGAAACTGTTACTTGGATTCGGAGCAAGGTATCTAGTCGATCCTCAATCCAAGTGGGTCAAATACTAAGAGAAGATCATCGTTATATCAATGTGTCAGATGGCGATGATCTGGCAATATGGGAAGCTTTCTGTAAGTACAATGATAAAAAATGGAGTTACACAGATTGTTCTATTTTAGTTATGGCTCATCGTTTACAAATATTTAAGGTAAGTAGGTAGGCGTTAAAAGTTGTCAGATCCCCCCGCCTATCGGCACCCCCCTTATCAAGGGGGGCAGGGGGGATCGAACCTAAAATCCATTTTTAATTTAATTATAACCAGCTACTTATTCGCTTTTGATGATCATATTCGTCAAATGGCAGGATTAGGAATTGTTTGTGTCCCATAAACTAATAAAAATACAATTTATGAACGTCGTTCAGATTGCATATCTTGCAACAACCCACGAAACTGAGAAAATGGTTTTTTTCAAGAAACCATGAGAAAACGTCTATTTAGAAACCCGTTTTCTATATAATGTTAATTTATGTTATGGAAGTCTTGAAAAATTGGCGCTTGTTGGGCTAAAACTGTTAGCAATAAACCTTTGCGGTCAATGTCATGACTTCTACCCTGTTGCCGATTTTTCCTGCTATTGACGATGTTTTGTTCAATTTTGCTCAATCTGATGGCTTGAGTCAAGCTAATCGGGTGGATAGTGCGAGAAATCAGCGTTTAACCGCACCCGAATTAAATACTGTAGTTTTCCTCGATGCTGGTGTTACCGATTATCAAACCCTACAAGCTGGGGTAATTCCAGAAGTCGCCACCGTTATTCTCTCTCCCAATCAAGACGGAATCGAACAAATATCCACTTTTTTACAACAAAATCCCCAGATTACCACCACCACCTGTATTATTAAATCGGTGCGTTACGCTATCGCGCTTCACCCCTAAGAGTAAGCGGACAACTCAAATGAACCAAACAACAGCCAATTATGATGAACCCTGGAAAGAAGCATTAAGCGAGTATTTTGAAGCGTTTTTATACTTCTTCTTTCCTGAAGTTCACCAACTAATTGATTGGACAAAAACTCCCGAATCTCTAGAAAAAGAACTCAAACGGATTACCGCTTCAGCAAAGACAAAAAAACGTTTCGCTGACAAACTCTATAAAGTCTGGTTACTCAGGGGTGAAGAAGTCTGGATTTTGATTCATATTGAAATTCAAAGCCAATACGAAGAAAATTTCCCTCAGAGGATGTATATTTATAACTATCGTGCCTTTGATTTGTATCAGAAACCAGTTATCAGTCTCGCTAT
>NZ_JASJFG010000209.1:0-3010 GCF_030065375.1 Microcystis sp. M49636_WE2
ACCAAATTACAGCAACTGGGACTGAGAGAAAAAATCGCTGGTATTGCATCTGGAAGTTACGCCCGTTCATTGATTTTGCCAATTTTAGAGCATTTAGACCAGCCTAACCTTGAAAATGACCCCCAAGCCTACCAAGAAGCCCTTAAAGCCGCTTCTATTCTCGTGGCTCAATTAAAAGCCTAGCCTTGTTCAAAAAACTATAATATTTTTTTAATTGACAACTAACCCATAAATGTGTTAGACCCCAAGAAAATCTTGGAAATAAAAACAGCCAATTATCGCCAAAACCTCTTACTATTAATTTAATGCCAGAAACCCTACCCTCCTCTCGGATGCCAGTGACCGACGACTTAAACAAACTCTTGGCAATTCTACCCGCTCGGATTCGCGGCAAGATCGAGGAACACCCGCGGCAGCATCAACTGATCGAAGTAGTTATGGATTTGGGACGCATACCAGAAGCGCGTTTTCCCGATGGGGCGATCGATCTGGGGGACGAACCGATCTCAAAAGAAGAAATCCAGTATTCGATCGCCAGGGTGGGCAGTTTTAGCGGCGATAATCGCGCCGGGATTGAACGCACCCTGCACCGCATCAGTGCCATTCGCAATCGAGACGGGGAAATTATCGGTTTAACCTGTCGTATCGGTCGGGCCGTTTTCGGTACGATCACCCTAATTAACGACCTAGTGGAAACGGGTAAATCCCTACTGCTGCTCGGTCGTCCGGGGGTAGGGAAAACCACCGCTCTCCGGGAAATAGCCCGAGTTTTAGCCGACGATCTCAATAAACGGGTAGTGATTATCGACACCTCCAACGAAATCGCCGGGGATGGAGATATTCCCCATCCAGCCATCGGTCGCGCTCGTCGGATGCAGGTGGCCCGTCCGGAATTGCAGCATCAAGTCATGATCGAAGCGGTGGAAAACCATATGCCAGAGGTGATCGTGATTGATGAGATCGGTACGGAATTAGAAGCTCTGGCCGCTCGCACGATCGCCGAACGCGGGGTGCAGTTAGTGGGAACCGCCCACGGCAATCAACTGGAAAATTTAATTAAAAACCCGACTTTATCGGATTTAGTCGGGGGAATTCAGGCAGTAACTCTCGGAGACGAAGAAGCACGCCGCCGGGGTTCTCAGAAAACCGTTTTAGAACGCAAAGCACCGCCCACCTTTGACATTGCCATCGAAATGTTGGAACGTCAGCGCTGGGTCATCCACGAGGACGTATCTACCACTATCGACCAACTGCTGCGGGGACGGGAAGCAATTGCCCAAATCCGTTGGGTGGACGAGGAGGGGAAAGTACAGGTGGCTCAGGAAGAACCAAAACCGGAAAAGTTGACCCCTTTGCGCGGCAATTATCTGCCGGAAATGGATAAACCCAAGGGATGGCGGGCCGATGGCCGGATGACTCCCGTGGCCCGTTTCCCGGAGGGCCCTCTCAACCGGGAAAACGATTTCGATCGCCTCCTCGAACAATCTTGGCTGCAGGAAGAACCGGAAACGGAAAAAGTCCGCGTCCCCGGTCCCAATGGCGAAGATTGGCCGGTTTATGTCTATCCCTACGGGGTTAGTCGCGCCCCGATCGAACAGGTAGTACAGGCCCTAGATTTGCCGATCGTGTTGACCAAAGATTTACAGGCGGCTGACGCGGTGTTGGCCCTGCGTTCCCACGTTAAAAATCAGTCAAAATTGCGTCAAATTGCCAAAGTAAGACAAATTCCCATCCACGGCATCAAATCCAATACCCTGCCCCAAATTTCTCGCGGTTTAAAGCGGATTTTGGGCATTGATGACCCGATGAATCAGGAAGGTGCCGACCTGCGTTTATTTGCCCGCAGCGGCAGCGATGACGAGATCGAAGCTTTAGAGGAGGCCAGGTTAGCGGTGGAACAAATCGTTATTCCTACCGGTCAACCGGTGGAGTTACTGCCGCGATCGGCGAAAGTGCGGAAAATGCAGCACGAATTAGTGGAACATTACCGTCTCCAATCCGATAGCTTCGGAGAGGAACCGAATCGCCGTATTCGCATCTATCCAGCTTAGGAGTCAGGAATTTGAAGCGACGCACGCTAATTATTATGGGTACGGGGGCGGCGATCGGTGCGGTGGCCTCCTTGATTATCCATCGTCCCGAATCGGCGGCGGAATTACGCGACAAAATGCCCCTGGCCCAAAGAATTAAGCTCTGTCTCGATCTGGCTAGGATTAAACTAACCACGACGATCGATTATCTCGATAGTTATGCCTATCTTGGCATTGTTTATCCCTATCTTACCAATCCAGAGCCATCGGGTTTTAATTTCTTCAATTGGCGACGGAGGCTCAATAGTCCCATCCCCGGCACTTGGAAGCTAGAAAACGCCGATTTTTGGGCGGCAGGGGCTTTTCCTGCTTTATTATGGAAAATGGCTGATTTAGAATCAGACCCTATGTATAGCGGCTTTTGGGCGGCTGCTGCGAAAAAATGGAGCGATCCCTTAAAAGAAGCGAGTTTAAAGAACAAAGACATCGCTCTTAATAATTTACTGGTTTTTGCTCCTTGGGTTGAGTCGGGACGGGGCCAGGAAAAACAGACAGCTTTAGAGATCACTTTACAGGGAGCCAGACAACTAGCGCAACCCTTTCAGGATGGCAAGGGGAGTTATCACAGCGATATCGGGACTTTTGGCTGGCTACGCAAGGCCGATCGCACCGATCAGCAAGAACATTGGCAGGTTTTTATGGACCATACGATCAATATAGAACAACTGCTCTGGGCAAGTCTCCACAATTCTGACCCCAAGGAAGCAAAAGATTGGCAAGAAAAGGCCCTTTCCCACATCCGCACCATTAGCCGCACCTTTGGGGCTAATCGTCGCCCGGGTAAAACGGGAACTTGGCAAAGAGGCTATTTTGATCAAAATGTCAACTCTCCCACCTATAGAAATTTCTTATTTAATGAGGGAAAACAGGGCTGGCGCGATGATAGCACTTGGTCCCGGGGTCAAGCTTGGTTTATTTAT
>NZ_JASJFG010000252.1:0-10419 GCF_030065375.1 Microcystis sp. M49636_WE2
AACACCGCCTTTAACGCCTAATTGACGGATAATATGGAGAATTACATCTTTAGCATAGACACCGGGGTTTAAATCGCCGTTTACCTCCACTCGACGCACTTTTAATTTCGATAGGGATAGGGTTTGGGTAGCAAGAACATCCCGCACTTGGGAAGTTCCGATGCCAAAAGCGATCGCCCCAAAAGCGCCGTGGGTGGAGGTGTGGGAGTCACCACAAGCGATCGTCATCCCCGGTTGGGTTAGACCCTGTTCGGGAGCGATCACATGAACTATACCCTGATTGCCGGAACCGATGCCGTAGAAAGGAATATTATTGGTTTGAACATTAGTTTCGATCGCCAGGATCATTTCCTCGGCCAAATCGTCAAGGAAAGGACGCGCCTGATTTTCGGTGGGGACTATGTGATCAACAGTGGCAATAGTCCGTCCTGGAAATAATACTTTTAAACCCCTTTCTCTCAGCATCGAAAAAGCTTGGGGACTGGTGACTTCATGGACTAGATGCAGTCCGATAAATAATTGTGTCTGTCCACTGGGAAGAATATTAACCGTGTGTGCGTCCCAGACTTTATCGAATAACGTTCTTGCGCTCATTGACCTTGGAATGATAGTCATCCCCCTAATCATATCAGCTAACCCCGGCCGATAAATATTAATTTTTTCTTTTCTCTTGGTTAGTAGGGATAATAAATAAATAGCTCTGTTTTTGCCAGAGATTAAAACCATCGGTTTTTGAGTGAAAGAAACGACTTTCGCTAATAACTATTTAAGTAATTACTTCTGCTCCTTATCCCCCGATACCTATAATTTTTAAATAGGATTTAGTCTAACATTCTCTAGGTTTGAATAACCCCTCATTCCATAGCAAAAAAATTTATTCTTTTCTTGTGACCGCTAAATTATGCTTGCTAACTTTCCTGTTCAGATAAATTTCTCCAACAAAAATTAATCCTAGAATCAGAGATAAACTCAGCCATGATACTAGGATTCCTAAGTAGTTAATACTAATATAGTAATACTCAAAGATTCCTCCCAAATTAACTAACAATAAAGGTCATGGAAGTCTTAGGGATATTCCTCATTGCCTTTTGCTATCAGACAATAGTTCTCTTGCATAATTTTTTTATGGTATAGTGGAGGATTTTGCTTTTTTCTCGATTTTTAGATGGAAGTAGAAAAAAGAATAAAATGTGATCTTAGGTCAGGAAATAATCTATAATTTTGCTATGTTTATTAGCAAGATTATAGATTATCAAGACTTATCAGATGAACAGTTAAAACGCCGTTTAGGTGTGTATAAACAAACCTGTAGAAAGATGGTAGAATCAGTAAAAAGTGTTGAAGCTGACTCTAATTCAGCATCTACAAGGGGACCGAACCCTAAACTATCTATAGAAGAACAAGTTTTAGTAACGTTAGAATATTGGCGAGAATATAGAACATATTTTCACATTGGTATAAGTGGTCAACTATCAGAATCAACTATAGGTCGGATTGTAAATAAGACGGAAAAAATGCTTTTACAATCGGGAAACTTCCGTTTAAAAGGAAAAAAAGCTTTACTCAATCAAGCAGAGATACCGGTCATAACGGTAATGGATGTAACGGAAACTCCCATAGAAAGCCCCCAAAAGAAACAGAAAGATTTTTTTGGTGGTAAAAAAGGTTATCATAGTTTAAAATCCCAATTAGTAGCTGATAAAATACAGAGGAAATTATCTGTGTCTTTTGTGGGAAAGGTAGAGGTCATGATTTTAGTTTATTTAAAAAAAGTCTGGTTCGTTTTCATCCTTTAACTACCAGTATATAAGACAGTGGTTATCAGGGAATGGCTGCATATCATAGTAATATTTATACACCTAAAAAAATCGAAAAATAGAAAATTAACAGAGTTATAAAAGGAATATAACAAGGCTTTAGCCAAAGAAAGGATTATCATTGAACCTATAAATAGGAAACTCAAAATCTTGAAAATCTTATCCTGTAAATATCGGAATTGTCGTCGAAGATATAGTTTAATAGTTAACTTGTTGGCGGCTATTTGTAACTGTGAGTTAGGGATAGGTATAGCAACTTCTTAAAAGTTGCCAAACATTAATCTACAAGGATAATTTATTCTCAATTTTTATAATTGAGATAGTTTGTGCCGCTTAAATAAAGAGGTTTTGATAACCAAATTAAAGCAGCTCTAAAGAGTTTTGAGTTAAAAGTAAAACTTCAGGTTTTGATTCAGAACAAATGTGCTAATTAACTAATTTTCCCAAAAAAATTAGTTAGCCTATCATTATAACATATAATTAATTTGCAATAGTTCTATTAAAAACCTGCTCACGGCTAAACTAAATAAACATATTACCGCCAACAAAAAAGTCTTCTCGATCCTGATAGGCTTGTTCGATAGAATCGATTAAGACATTCATGGCCTTGCGGTGACGGTGGATTTCCAATGGTTATCCGTCATCAAAAATCAAGTCTTCTGGGGGAATGGGGGGTTCTTCCCAATCGATAACTGGAGGAGTGAGGGGTTGAGTCATCGGGGTTACGTCTGGGATAGAGATGGTTTTATTTCATCTGCAAGACGAGGCGATATTTAGGTTGTCCAGTTCTCAATTTTTCCATGGCTTCATTCACCTGCGAGATAGCATAGGTTTCCGTGACCGGTTCAATGCCATGGCGAGAGGCAAATTCGATCATTTTATTGATGGTACTGGGACTACCCAAAGGACTGCCAGAAATCGATTTTTGACCCATAATCAAGGGGAAAGCGTAGGTAGCCATGGGTTCAAGAACGGCCCCAACAATATGCAGACGACCTTTGGGACGTAAACAGGCGATATAAAGACCCCAATCGAGATTAACGTTAACGGTAGAGATGATGAAATCAAAGTAATTTTGTACCGATTGCAAAGCTTCGGGGTCTCTGGAATTGATAAAATGAGTCGCCCCTAGTTCTTTTGCTTCTGTTTCTTTATCGGGACTACTAGAAAAAGCGGTTACTTCGCAGCCCCAAGCTTTGAGGAATTTTAAGGCTATATGGCCCAATCCACCAATACCAATGACACCAACTCGGGCCGTGGGTTTAATATCAAATTGGACAATGGGATTAAAGACGGTAATACCACCACAAAAAAGCGGGCCAGCTTTGGCAGCATCTAACTGGTCCGGCAAGGGAACTAACCAACTATGATGGGCCCGGACTTTTTCAGCAAAACCACCATGGCGACCGACGATAGTTCCTTCGGCAGTGGCACAAAGGTTTTGATCCCCCGACATACAAGTTTCACAGGTGGAACAGGAACGGGAAAACCAACCAAGACCGACTCTTTGCCCTAGGTTTAATTCTTTGACTTTAGCACCGAGAGCGGCGATCGTGCCGACCACTTCATGACCGGGGACAAAGGGATAGGTGGTCAGTCCCCAATCGTTATCGAGCATACTTAGGTCACTGTGACAGATGCCGCAATATTCCACCGCGATTTCCACATCTTCATCCGCTAATATACCCGGATCGTAGTCAAAAGGCTCTAGTTTTCCCCCTTTTTCTCGGGCAGCATAGGCTCTAATCATGATTAAGTCCTCTAGGATCGGTGTATTGGTTATCTTATCCCAAATTGATCTGAATTCGGGTTAAGAAGATTTGGCGATCATTCCACTGCTCGGCACATCAACATCAAGGAATTCCGCTCGTGATCATTAAAAAAATCTTAAAAACGGTAATTTTAAGAATAGCGAGAGGAGATCGCTAACTGTCAGCATCAGCAAAATTACTGGTTTTGGGTTACTCTTGATATATAGACCGCTCGCCAGCCGCTTGCGGACTTTACCGACAAGTTTTGTTAGGAGCGGACGAAAATTGTCCTGTTTCATCCTCGGCAAGATTAGACGAGGTAAAAAGCCCGTTTCTAATTTTGGGATAATTTTTGTCAGCGATTGTATCCTATTAACTACCGTTATTATTAGAGCGTCATGGGAAAAGTCATCGGCATCGACTTAGGGACAACCAACAGTTGTGTTGCCGTACTCGAGGGAGGTCAGCCGATTATAGTTCCTAACTCGGAGGGGGGAAGGACAACTCCTAGTATCGTGGGGTTTGGCAAGGGCCAGCGCCTAGTGGGACAACTGGCCAAACGTCAGGCGGTCACTAATGCCGAAAATACCGTCTATAGCATCAAACGCTTTATCGGTAGGCGCTGGCAAGACACGGAGGCAGAAAGGGGACGAGTTGCCTATCATTGCCAACGCGGTCGCGATGATACCGTCAATATCAAAATTCGCGATCGGGAATTTACCCCCCAAGAAATCTCGGCCATGATCCTGCAAAAATTAAAGGCCGATGCCGAGGCCTATCTGGGAGAAACGATTAACGAGGCCGTGATTACAGTTCCCGCCTATTTTACCGATGCCCAACGTCAAGCCACTAAAGACGCGGGGATGATCGCAGGACTAGAAGTATTAAGAATTATTAACGAACCCACCGCCGCCGCCCTGGCCTACGGTTTAGATAAACAAAACGAAGATCAACATATCCTCGTTTTTGACCTAGGAGGAGGAACCTTCGACGTTTCCATCCTGCGACTGGGGAAGGGAGTCTTTGAAGTGAAAGCCACGGCCGGCAATAACCATCTTGGGGGGGACGATTTTGATAACCTCTTAGTGCGGTGGCTGGTGGAGAACTTTCAAAGCCAAGAAAACATCGATCTGGCCAGCGATCGCATGGCGATCCAAAGACTGCGAGAAGCCACCGAAAAAGCCAAAATCGAGCTTTCTAGCATGATTACCACCTCGATCAATCTCCCCTTCATCGCCGCCGACGAAACCGGCCCTAAACACCTAGAATTAGAACTAACTCGCGCTAAATTCGAGGAATTAACCAGAGAATTAGTGGAAAAAACCCTCGAACCCGTACAACAGTCCCTCAAAGATAGCGAACTGCAGCCTAGCGATATCAATCGTGTCATTCTCGTTGGTGGTTCCACCAGAATCCCCGCCGTGCAAGAATTAATCTCCCGTTTCTTTTCTACCGGCCAGATCGATCGCTCTGTTAACCCCGATGAGGCCGTTGCTTTGGGGGCAGCGATTCAAGCCGGAGTTTTAGGTGGAGAAGTGGAAGATATCCTCCTACTCGATGTCACCCCCCTTTCCCTCGGCATTGAAACCCTCGGCGAAGTCTTTACCAAAATTATCGATCGCAATACCACTATCCCCACCAGTAGATCTCAGGTTTTCTCCACCGCTGCCGATGGTCAAACTTCGGTGGAAATTCATGTCCTGCAAGGGGAAAGAGCTATGGCCCAGGATAATAAAACCCTCGGTAAATTTCTCCTGACGGGAATTCCTCCCGCCCCTAGGGGGGTGCCACAAATCGAAGTGGCCTTTGAGATCGATGTCAACGGCATCTTGAAAGTGGCCGCCAGCGACCAAGGCACCGGCAAAGAACAAAGCATTTTAATTAGCCATACTGGAGGGCTGAAACCGAACGAAATTGAAAAAATGCGCCTAGAAGCCGAAAAATACGCCGAATCCGATCGCCGTCGTCTGCAAATGATCGATATTCGCCACCAATCCGATAGTCTTTTCTATAGCTACGAAGTCACCATCAGGGAAAACAGTCAGTTAGTCGCCCCCGATATCCGGCAACTGGCCGACCAGAAGCGGCAACAGTTGGAAATCGCTCTGCGCGACCCCTCCATATCCCCAGAAAAGCTAAAAACCACCTTGGCAGAATTTCGTCAGATTGTCCTCGAAATCGGTACCCGCATCTACACAGGTAGACAAGAGCAAAACCAAACCCTTAACGGTACTGGTTTTGAACCGATCGATGTCACCGAAAAACTGACTCGACCCACCCGCACCCAAGCCACTTCTTCGAATACCTTCACCAACGGGCCAACCCTCTCCCCCACTCAAACCAGAACCTATAGTAATCTGGAAACTAAATCCACCGAATCGGGCAGTGATGATGATCCCTACGATGGGGAAGAAATGAGCGCCAGTGACTACGAGGCCGTAGATTAAAAAGTGATCAGTAATCAGTAATCAGTTATCAGCTTTTTTCTCCCCTTCTCCCCACACCCTACACCCCTTCTCCCCACACCCCACACCCCCACACCCCAACCCCCACCGAAAAAAATAGTAGGGATAACCCAACTAAACTATTATGTATACTTTGTTAAAGTAACAACTAGACCGAAAATTTATTTATAAATTGCGAGCAGAACCATAGCCCCCTATGCCCACTGATTATTACGAAATTCTAGGTGTCTCGCGAGATGCCGGTAAAGAAGACATCAAACGCGCCTATCGTCGTCTCGCCCGAAAATACCATCCCGATGTTAACAAAGAACCGGGAGCCGAGGAACACTTCAAAGAAATTAACCGCGCCTACGAAATTCTCTCGGAACCAGAAACCCGCAATCGTTATGACCGCTTTGGTGAAGCTGGGGTTTCTGGGGGCGCTGCTGGTTTTGATCCCGACAATATGGGCGGTTTCGCCGATATCTTTGAGACAATCTTTAGTGGTTTCGGGGGCATGGGCGGCCAAGCAACCGCCCGCCGACGCACAGGCCCTACCCGGGGCGAGGATCTACGTCTCGATTTTAGACTAAAATTCCGCGAGGCGGTCTTTGGCGGCGAAAAGGAAATCCGCATCCGTCATCTGGAAACCTGTCAAACCTGTAAGGGCAGTGGGGCCAGACCAGGGACCGGTTCCCGTACTTGTACTACTTGCAGTGGTACTGGTCAGGTGCGTCGCGCCACCCGTACTCCCTTCGGTACTTTTGCTCAAGTTTCGGTCTGTCCCACCTGTGACGGCGCTGGCGAAGTGATCGAGGAAAAATGCGACGTTTGCGCCGGTTCCGGACGCAGACAGGAAACCAAAAAACTGAAAATTACCATCCCCGCGGGGGTTGACAACGGCATGAAATTGCGCGTTGCCCGGGAAGGAGACGCAGGACTTAAAGGCGGGCCGCCAGGGGATTTATTCGTTTATCTAACCGTGGAAACAGATACAGAATTTCAACGGGAAGGCAATGATATTAAATCGGATATCACGATTAGCTATATCCAAGCGATTTTAGGATGTACCATCAAAGTTAATACGGTAGATGGCCAAGAAGACCTGACTATCCCTGCCGGTACTCAACCGAACACCGTACTGATTTTAGAAAATAAAGGGGTTCCCAAATTAGGCAATCCCGTCAGTCGCGGTGATCATCGCATTACCGTTAAAATCTCGATTCCTACCCGTGTCACGGGAGAAGAACGGGAATTGCTGGAAAAAATAGCGAAAGTTCGCGGGGAAACCGTGGGGAAAGGCGGCATCGAGGGATTTTTAGGTAATATCTTCCATAAATAGGGCAGGCTGAATAAATCTAAAAATCTTGTCGGATAACGGAGGCAGGGGGCGGTCGGCGGTCGGCAGTATTCAGGAGTCAGGAGTCAGGAGATAGGAGATTATTTTATTTATTCTCCCCACACCCCACACCCCACACCCCACACCCTACACCCTGCCCCCAGGAGAAACTTTTTCAGGAAACCCTAAATAACTATGACTTTAGACCTGCGCGGCACTCCCTGCCCGATTAATTTTGTCCGCACAAAATTGCAATTAGAGAAAATGACCGCCGGGGAACGGTTGGAAGTCTGGTTAGATGCCGGGGAACCGATCGAACAGGTTCCCACTAGCCTGACAGTGGAGGGTTATCAGATAGAATCGATCGAGGACCGAGATAGCTTTTTTGTTCTCAAAGTCTATCGCCCCGATTCCTAAATGGTAGATGCACAATTAACCGATTTATACGGCACAGTGGTGGCCGTACAGGCAAATTTTTATCAGGTACGCTTGGATTCTGCCGTTATGGGCGAGAATCTTCTCTGTACCCGTCGCGCTCGCTTGCAAAAAATCGGTCAGTCGGTCATGGTTGGCGATCGGGTGCGGGTGGAGGAGGTAAATTTTGCCGATCAACAGGGTGCGATCGCAGAAGTCCTCCCCCGCAGTACCGAGATCGATCGGCCAGCCGTTGCTAATATCGAGCAGATTTTGCTAGTTTTTGCCCTTGCTGAACCCGTCCTCGATCCTTGGCTGATCAGTCGTTTTTTGGTGAAAGCCGAGTCCACAGGCTTAGAAATTGCGGTCTGTGTCAATAAAATCGATCTGGGGGAAGCGGAACAAATAGAACTCTGGGGCGATCGCCTAGCTGGTTGGGGATACCGGCCCTTTTTTGTCAGTGTGGAGAAAAATCGGGGATTTGAGGCTTTATTGGCACAATTAAACCATAAAATTACTCTCTTGGCCGGTCCATCGGGAGTGGGAAAATCGAGTTTAATTAATTGTCTAATTCCTGAGATTAATCAACGGGTGGGGGATGTGTCGGGAAAACTGCAAAAAGGTCGTCACACCACCCGTCATGTGCAGTTATTTGCTTTACCAAATCGGGGTTTATTGGCCGATAGTCCGGGGTTTAACCAACCGGATATTAACTGTTCACCAGAACAATTAACTTTTTATTTTCCGGAAGTGAGAGAGCGTTTAGCTTTAGGAAATTGTCAATTTAATGATTGTACTCACCGTCGGGAACCTAACTGTGTGGTTAGGGGAGATTGGGAACGTTACCAACATTATTTAGAGTTTTTAGAAGAAGCGATCACACGAGAACAGTCATTGCAGAAAACTAGCACAAAAGAGTCAAGTTTAAAGTTAAAAATTAAAGAAGCAGGTCAAGAAACCTACGAACCCAAATTAGCTAATAAAAAATATCGTCGTCCTTCCCGTCGCGGCAAAAATCAAGATCAGGAACGCTACGAAAATAAAACTCTCCAAGATATTTATAATGATGATTCTGAATAGAATCGGTTAGGTTGTCTTTATCTTCAGGGTCACTAAAGTAAGAATTGGGAAAAGATGTTAAGGGGTGTTATACTTTGAGTCCATTTGCTGCATTTTTTGATAGACTAATTCAGAAATTTTTGGGAAAATTTGCCAATTTTGAGCGTAGGCAGCATCTTGGGTAAATACAGCTAAAATATAAGCAACTTGACCATCATTAATATAAGCTACCTCACTACGACTGTCACTTGTCCAACCAGCTTTAGAAGCAAATTCTTGGATATTTTTAGGGTCACTGTTAGCAAAATATTCACCAAAAAATCCTTTAATGGGATTAAAATGACCTTGACCTTGATTCGGGTCAATATTTTTCCAGCTGCCATCTTGCATCATGTTTATTCTGTTCAAATAGTATCGCATCTCCTGACTAGATTCTGGTGATATAGCTTGTCCTGTAATAATTTCATACATTAATCTAGCAGCTTGTTCAGTTGTAATTTTATTTCTAATCGGATTTTTAGGATCATTGCCTCTCATTTTTAAATCAGCACCTTGAGGTTTAAACATTTTTTTAGAAGGAATGGGATAGGTTTTTTGGTTAATATTGATACCATTATAACCTGCATCAACAAAATATTGATTAAGTAGATTTCTTTTTTTTAACCACTCTTGATAGTCTGACTGGCTCATATTTTTATGATTTGATTTTGCTCCAGTGATAGCATCAACAATATTACTTGATTCTTCATTGTCTGACTTTCCGATCATTTCTTGAATTTCAATAGTATATTCTCCTATATCTCCTTGATGATAATTAACATAACCGTACAGAGCGACTAGCCAAAAAAGCTTGACAACACTAGCGGGAAATCTTCCTATATTTCCTTGATAATTTTCGCTACTATTGGTTTTAAAATCGATTAAGCTAATTGATAATTTCTCAGTTGGTAAGTTATTCTCTGCAACATAATCAGTGACATTTTTAATAATAGATTGTAGTTGGTCGTTCCGCTTAAAATTTGGCGGTCTATCGGGAGTATAAATAAACGTTTTTTGAAAATTGATACGATTATTATTATCAGGAATAGGCAAAGATGGCAAGGCAATTTGTTGATTATTAAGTTCAGTTTGCGAAGTGATAGGAGTTTTCATTGTGGGTATATCTGGGGTTTTATTAATTATTGACTGAGGAGATTTTCTGTAAGATATGGAGGACTTATCATCAGTTACATTTGTTGTTTTCTGAGATTGATTGAAGATTAAAAAACCGACCACAGCAAAAGTCATCGCGACTAAGCTAGATATCAACAGAAACTTTATATCTGATATACCAGTATGGTATTCATAATTGTAGTTAGATGTCTCTGTTTTTTTGTTATCTGAGTTGTTTTTCATTTTTTTGTTTCTACTTTGTGATTAATTCAACTTATCTACGAGCTAAATTTTTAATGGTTCTATAGCGTTTTCAAATAAGACATGAAAAAGCATCGTAATTGTGGAGATTAGGAAAAGTAAATAGTTTAAGGTTGATTAAAAGATTAAATATCTTCTTCATAATCCCAAAATTTTTACAGAAACGGTAGCATCTCCTTACC
>NZ_JASJFG010000855.1:0-2879 GCF_030065375.1 Microcystis sp. M49636_WE2
AATTCGCTACTGTTTTTTTTGGCACAGCCCATAACCTCCTAGATTGCTTACCGTACAATAAAGATTAAATCAGGGTATCGCTACTTGCGGCAATTACTTTGACAAAGATTATTTCAGATTTGGGGATCAGTTTTGCAGTTCCAAGACCGATTTGCCCAGAAAAATTTGATTGGAGAGACTTGTTAATTATGTTTGAGACGATTTTATTTCCCATCGACCACAGCCGCGAAAGTCGTGACGCTACCAGTAGTGTGATCGAATTAGTCAAAATCTTTGACAGTCGTTTGGTGCTGTTGTCGGTGGTGGAAACGACACCCACCGGAGAAATTGCCGCCGACGATAAGATGAGTTCGATCGAAGCGGTGGATAGATTGTTACAATCGGCGCGAGCGGTTTTCGCCCAAGCTAACATCAATGCGGAAATGATTGAAAGGGAGGGAATGCCTTCTTTTGTCATCTGTGATGTGGCCGATGAAATTAATGCTCACCTGATCGTTATGGGTTGTCGCGGTTTAGGATTAACCGGCGAAGGCGTGTCCGAAAGCGTCACCACCAAAGTTATTAACCTTGCCCCCTGTCCGGTGTTGATTATCCCTTAATCAGTGACCAGTTATCAGTGATCAGTTATCAGTGATCAGATGTGAGTTGTCAGTTCACTGTTTACTGGACGGCTACGCCGTGCCTTTGGCAACACTGAAACAAAGCTCCCCATCTCCCCCACTCCCTACTTCATAATTCATAATTCATAATTCCCACTCCCCACTCCTGTCTTCTGAGAGAAATGTAACGAATTGTGAGAGTTTCAGCCGTCAACCCTTGAAAACTCGATCGATGGGGTTGCTTGAAGTAATTCTTAGGCCTAAAGTGTAATCTTAAAGTTTTATGATCAATTTTCCCGTTGATCGGAAAAAGGAGAACTCAAACACAATGGCTGAAACTGGATACAAACAGGTGGTGACACCCTACAATGATGATCCGTTCATTGGTCATCTAGCTACCCCCATTTCCGCTTCTGGTTTTACCAAAGCTTTTATTGGTAACTTACCTGCCTATCGTCCCGGTCTAGCTCCGATTCTGCGCGGTCTAGAAGTGGGTATGGCCCACGGTTATTTCCTCGGTGGTCCCTGGGTTGTCCTGGGTCCCTTGAGAGACTCTGAATATGCTAATCTCGGCGGCTTAATCCCCGCTTTGGCCATGGTTCTCTTGGCTACGGGTTGTTTAGCTAGTTATGGTCTTGTCTCCTTCCAAGGTAAGGCCGCTAGTGGTGATCCTCTGCAATCGGCCGAGGGTTGGAGTCAATTCGCCGCCGGTTTCTTTATTGGTGGTATGGGTGGCGCTTTTGTGGCCTATTTCCTCCTAGAAAATCTTGGTGTCGTTGATGGCATCATGCGCGGGGTTTTTAATCAATAATTAACCCTTTTTCTACCTGTTATCATTTCCTTATTTTTTTTCTAGGAGCATTTGACATGACTGGTGCCTACGCAGCTTCTTATCTGCCTTGGATTTTAATCCCGATCGTCTGTTGGTTAATGCCAGCCGTGGTTATGGGTTTGTTATTTATCTATATCGAGAGTGAATCCTAATTTAGCTCTAGGATTCCTACAATTAAGAGCTTGGAAATTAGCTATTTAATAGTTAGTTTTCAAGCTCTATTTTCTGAAGAAAAAGGAAAAAATTGACCAGATGAAAATGGGTAAAACACTAGACCCCACACCCTGGGGCCAGGGTGCATCCCACATTTGCAGAAATACCGACAATCAGCAATTATACTAAATCCGTTGAGTATAGGCTACTTATGAAGATAGGCAAAAGGCACTCATGCAAAAGGCAAAAGGGGGGATAAATAATCAGTCTTTAATAACCGGATTTAGAATTATCAGTGACTCTTAAATTAGTACAAAAATATGAACAATCGCCTGTAAGCATCTCACAGTTAACCTAATGCGCGGGGGGTTTGGGGGGTAGAACCCCCCAAAAGCTTGGATTGAGTGATAAAACTGAAAGTAACACACCCAATTTTAGGAGAAAGTTTCCCCTGAAAAATCCCAAATTAGTAGATTGACAAAAATGATACCAAATCCCTTTTTAATAGTGTGATTAACTCTCAAGTTATGAATTGTTTCTCCCCACACCCCACACCCCACACCCACGAAAAACTTTTTGCCGCAAACCCTACTTATAAAGCGGTTAGATAGCGGATTTTTTCCAACAAGAGGGAGGGTTGAATGGGTTTGAGGAGATAGTCGTCAATGCCATGACGACCGAGGAAATTAACGCTGATTTCGGGGGTATCATTCAAGATTAGCACTTTACTGGCTTGAGTTTGGCTGGATTTTTTTAAGAGATGACAGAGATGATATATATCGGGCATTTTTCGATCAACAATTATAATACCTGGCTGCACGATCTCAATTTTTTTGATAGCGGAGACACTATCAATTAACCAAATAACTTGATAATGTGCCACCATCAATAACTCACAAATAAGATTGGCAATTTCTTCGTCACTTTCAATCAAAACTATAGTGGGATGGTGGTGATTAAAATGGGGATTATTATCCGAGGGTTGGGGTTGGGATTTGGGAGGCTTTTGTTGAGGTAAACGCACGGTAAAGATGGAACCTTTATCTAAGCAAGATTCTACCTCGATCGTGCCGCGATGCAGTTCCACTAATTGTTTAGTTAAAGCCAATCCTAATCCCACACCACCATAACGACGTTTGCGAGAGCCATCCAATTGGGTAAATTTTTCAAACAGAAGCGGTATTTTTTGAGCAGGAATGCCGATGCCCGTGTCCTCTACCTGAAAAATGACCTGACTGCCTTCTTTCCACAGTCTCAGCGTGATAGCACCCTGTTCGGGGGTAAATTTCAGGGCA
>NZ_JASJFG010000574.1:0-2444 GCF_030065375.1 Microcystis sp. M49636_WE2
GAAAATTTGGGTTGAAAACCTCGCCCTTTAGGGCGACTTTATGTTAGCATTAAATTGAGTCGTTGACTTTGGGAACGCAGGAAACAAGCGACACTCCGTAATCCCTAAATCTCTAACCATCACTGGTACAAAAGCTTTCATAGTAAGTCCACATGGTAAGAGCGAAAAACAATTAAATACTGTGGGACACACAGAAATTTACGCTTGGGGAGTAGTCTTTAAGAGTGCTTGCCTTGTAGGTGTAGTCGGACTAGACATGAAACTGTAAGACCAAAATTAGCTTTGCTAGTAGCGGCAAGATTCAGCCCAAGAATCTCCGCACTTTTAGGGCGGAGAGTGTCAAAAATTGAGTAGTTATCTCCTAAGTAATTCGTTTAACAAAGGCAATTATGGATATTTTGACACTTGGTTGGGTTAGCATTCTCGCCCTGTTCACTTGGTCGATCGCCATGGTGGTTTGGGGTCGTAACGGTTTCTAGGTAATCTATAGATACCATGGAAACATCCTTGATTCTGAACACTCTCTTTCTAGTCGCCTTAATTCTCCTCGTTATCGTCAGTGGTGGCATTCTCTACCTGACGACTACAGAATGGCGCGATCGCCGTCGTCAAGATGGCGATAAAAAATTAGGAAAATAAATAATTCTGAACAGGTGTACTTAATTACGCCTGTTTTTCCTTTACTATGATTAAAATACTGCACTTATCGGATATTCACATGGGGAGCGGTTTTTCCCATGGACGTTTAAATCCAAAAACGGGATTAAACACGCGTTTAGAGGATTTTATGGGCAGTTTAAGCCTCTGTATCGATCGGGCTATTGCCTCCCCTGTGGATCTAGTGCTTTTTGGGGGAGATGCCTTTCCCGATGCCACTCCTCCTCCTTTTGTTCACGAAGCTTTTGCCAGTCAATTCCGTCGTCTTGCCGATGCTAATATCCCGACGGTGTTATTAGTAGGTAATCACGATCAACATTCTCAGGGTAATGGCGGTGTCAGTCTCTCCATCTATCGTACCCTAGCGGTGCCGGGGTTTATTGTTGGCGATCGCTTGACCACCCATCGCATCACCACCCGCAACGGCGATATCCAAGTCATTACTTTACCCTGGTTAACCCGGGCCACTCTCTTAACCCGTCCCGAAACCGAGGGTTTATCCTTGAGTGGGGTAAATGAATTATTAATTAACCGTTTAGAACCGGTTTTAGAAGGAGAAATTCGCCAATTAGATACAAGTTTACCAACAGTTTTATTAGCCCATTTAATGGCCGATCGAGCTAGTTTAGGAGCAGAAAGATTTTTAGCAGTTGGTAAAGGTTTTACCGTGCCTTTATCCCTGCTAAATCGTCCACAATTCGAGTATGTTGCCCTCGGTCATGTTCACAAACATCAAAATCTTAATCCTAGCAATGATCCGCCTATTGTCTATCCGGGGAGCATTGATCGAGTGGATTTTAGTGAGGAGAAAGAAGATAAGGGCTATGTTTTAATAGAAGTGGCTAAAGGAGAGGTTAAATGGGAATTTTGCCCTTTACCCGTGCGTACTTTCCGTTCCATCGAAGTGGATGTTTCCGAGGCAGAAAACCCCCAAAAAGAATTGCTGAAAGCTCTGAAAAAATACGATATTCAGGAAGCAGTTATCCGCTTAGTTTATAAAATTCGCAGTGAGCAATTAGAACTAATCAACACCAATCAGCTTGATGAGGCGTTAAAACCTGCCCATAGCTATAGTATTCGGGCGGAGTTAATTAGTCAATTAACCCGTCCCCGTTTACCGGAATTAGGGGTGGGTAATCAATTAGATCCGATGGAAGCGTTAAAAGCTTATATCGATAATAAGAAAGATTTGCGCGATATTGTTGATGATATGTTAGAGGCAGCCCAGCTTTTATTAAATCAACAGCCAGAAATTTGGCTAGAGGAAGAAACCTCGATTTAGCTATCAGTTATCAGTTATCAGTTGTCGGTTATCAGTTTACTGTTTACTGTTTACTGCTCACTGAAATATCTTCCCTATCCCTGTTTAAACCAGCTATGAGTTTATGTCTTAATCCTGATTGTCTTCATAACAATAATCCTACAGATAAATTCTGTCAAAAATGTCGCTTTCAATTATTACTCAAAGATCGTTATCGTGCTATAAAATTAATTGGTCAAGGAGGTTTCGGTAAAACTTTTCAAGCAATTGATGAGGATAAACCTTCTAAACCTTATTGTGTGATTAAACAATTTTTTCCTAGCACTCAAGGCAGTAATGCTCTCAAGAAAGCGGCGGAATTATTTAAAGAAGAAGCGATTAGTTTAGATAATCTCGGTCAACACCCACAAATTCCCTCCCTCTATGCCTATTTTACCAGCAATGATGGGCGACAATATCTTGTTCAAGAATATATTGAGGGAGAAAATCTAGAACAAGAATTACAAAGCGAGGGAGTTTTCAATGA
>NZ_JASJFG010000812.1:0-2440 GCF_030065375.1 Microcystis sp. M49636_WE2
ACTGCCATGACGAGCGGTCGCTTCAAAGACAATCAGTTGATGTAAAGTGGCGTGAATCAAGAGAGGCCTCTAGAGAGCTACACTTCTGTTACTGCCTTGAGGAGCTTTGCTAAACAGAAGCAGGAATGGAGGGGAACGAGTGAAAACCTCCCCACACCGCTTACATCATAGGTTTAAATCAATACTTTTGTAAAGATATATCGATTTAAACTCAATTTATAAAATTTGCTTGTCAAGATATCCGTTCTAGTATAGATTTATAACAATCGATCTTTAAAAACCATAAACTTTTGTCTATCAAGGCTGGTCTCTCAACCGCCGGCTTTGTTGTGGCAAAAAACCCTTTGCTCAGTTGGATTCTCATGGAAATAACCAATCGTATTCACTTTGACAATTTGCGGGGCGATATATTCGGTGGTCTAACAGCTGCCATCGTTTCTCTCCCTCTAGCTCTCGCTTTCGGTGTAGCTTCTGGGGCTGGAGCGATCGCTGGTTTGTACGGTGCTGTCTGTGTGGGTTTTTTTGCTGCCCTTTTTGGTGGCACACCCACGTTAATTTCGGAACCAACGGGGCCGATGACGGTAGTAATGACGGCGATCGTGGCCAGTTTAACCGCCAAAAATCCCGAATTAGGCCTACCCATGGCCTTTACGGTAGTCATGTTAGCGGGCATTTTCCAGATTCTGTTCGGTATCTTCAAAATGGGTAAATACATCACCCTGATGCCCTATAGCGTTATTTCTGGCTTTATGTCTGGGATCGGGGTAATCCTGATTATTCTGCAAATTCCGCCATTTTTAGGGCAAGCCGCCCCCAAAGGAGGGGTTTTAGGCACAGTGCAGAAAATCCCGGAACTACTCTCTAATATCAATCCCCCCGAAGCCATTCTGGGGGCGATCACCTTGGCGATCATCTTTCTGATGCCCTCGAAATTCAAGCGTTTTGTCCCCCCTCAGTTATTAGCTTTGGTGATAGGAACTCTGATTTCGCTGTTTTTCTTCCAAGGTGCTGAAATTCGCCGGATTGGGGATATTCCTGTGGGTTTACCCACCTTGCAAATGCCCACCTTTAGTGCTGCCCAAATGATCACAATGTTGGTGGATGGGGCAGTTTTAGGGATGTTGGGTTGTATTGATACCCTATTAACGGCGGTAATTGCCGATAGTTTGACCCGTACCGAACACAAATCGAATAAAGAATTGATTGGTCAAGGTATTGGTAACTTAGTATCAGGAATCTGTGGCGGTTTACCCGGTGCCGGGGCCACGATGGGAACTGTCGTCAATATTCAAACCGGTGCGACCACTGCCCTTTCTGGCATTACTCGCGCTTTAATTTTATTAGTCGTCGTTCTCTGGGCCGCCGGTTTAACTAAGAGTATCCCCATGGCGGTATTAGCGGGGATTGCCCTAAAAGTGGGGATCGATATTCTCGACTGGAGTTTCCTGAAACGCTCCCACAAGATTTCTCTAAAAGGGACGCTAATCATGTACGGTGTACTGTTATTAACAGTATTCGTCGATCTGATCGTTGCTGTGGGTGTGGGGGTCTTTATTGCTAATATTCTCACCATCGATCGCCTCAGTGAACTGCAAGCGCAGGAAGTGAAAACGATCACCGATAACGATGACGAGATTCTCCTAAGTCCAGAAGAAAAACGGTTACTCAACCAAGCTAACGGTCGCATCATCCTATTTTATCTCAGTGGTCCGATGATCTTTGGAGTCTCGAAAGCGATCGCCAGAGAACACACAGCCATGAAGGAAGCGGATGTTTTAATCTTGGACTTGAGTGATGTGCCTTTGTTAGGGGTGACAGCTTCTTTAGCGATCGAAAATGCGATTAAAGATGCGATCGATAAAGGTTTACAAGTCTTTATCGTTGGTGCCACCAGCAAAATCCAGCATCGTTTGGAACGTCTCGGCATTTTAGCCCAAATCCCCCCCGATCATGTGCTAATGGACAGAACCATCGCCCTACAACAAGCGGTAACTTTTGTCAAGACCCATCCTCACCAAGAACCAGAGGATTTTGAGGTTAATCAAGGGGTTTACCCGACATAAATTTAACCGCTTTGGGAAGTACGCCTGCTGTTGGGGTGAAGCACCTGACCCTTATTTTCTTTAACTCTTGAAAGTTCATTTGTATTAATACTCCTCATCAGGGGAGGCGTAAGGAGGTATTCGTGGATTTTTTCTCATTGTTTGTCATGGACTTTATCCAGCAGTTGCAGTCCCCAACACTGGCCTTTTTGATTGGTGGCATGATCATTGCTGCTCTCGGGAGTGAATTGGTCATTCCAGAGTCGATTTGTACGATCATCGTCTTCATGCTGCTGACCAAAATCGGTCTGACCGGCGGGATTGCCATCCGCAATTCCAACCTGACGGAAATGGTATTACCAATGATCTTTGCCGTCATAGTAGGGATTATTGTGGTC
>NZ_JASJFG010000294.1:0-4104 GCF_030065375.1 Microcystis sp. M49636_WE2
ATCAAGGGTAGATCCCCCCGCCTATCGGCACCCCCCTTATCAAGGGTAGATCCCCCCGCCTATCGGCACCCCCCTTATCAAGGGGGGCAGGGGGGATCGAACCTAAAATCCATTTTTAATTTAATTATAACCAGCTACTTAGAGTTATCGTTGATAAAACAGAAGTTAGTCTATGGTTTTTGGCTGACAGATGCTAGGAAGGTTGAATAGCCAGAGTATTTAGTAACATTTGATAGACAATACCCAAAGAAATTGATTAGGAAAATCTATGCTTAAGAAAAAGGATCATGACGGCCTTTCCCATAAAGATGAAGTGTAACCTAATTTGGTGTTAACGACCGACGACTGACCCGCCAAAACAAAAACTTCCTATCTCATCATTAAGATAAGCTGCCCGCCTATTTAAATTGCTTGTTGAGATGAGGCACTGTGGCACTCTTGCAACAGTAAAAGGATTGGGAGAGATTGACCTAATCTAAGGATAGGGGGTTAAAATACGTCTTAGCTTAATGACAGACAATAGCTTGTTAGAGCTATAATCAGGGTTTTATGCCTATAAAAGTCCCTGTTTACTTAATAAAGAAAATTTGACAGACTTATATAATAATGCTTGCTAGTGAAGCTTCTCGATAATTGATTCCCCATGACTTGGTTATATAAAACCCCCGGTATTCCCGATGAATTGTTTGAACGTTTGCCCGGGATTCCCCTGAGTAAACGCGAGGTGAGATTATTGATGATTTCCGCTTTGCGGTTAGGTGATGGGGGGGTTTTCTGGGATATAGGCGCAGGAACCGGCACTATTCCCGTTGAAATTGGCTTATTATGCCCCAATAGTCCGATTATTGCTATTGAAAGGGATGAAGAAGTGGCCAGTTTAATCCGGCGTAATTGCGATCGCTTTGGGGTAAAAAATGTCACCGTTTTTGAAGGCAGCGCGCCCGATTGTCTGCCCAATATATCCCTCGCCCCCGATCGCGTCTGTATCGAGGGCGGCAAACCGATTAAATCGGTCCTGCAAGAAGTGTGGCAATACCTGAAACCCAATGGCCGCATCGTGGCTACGGCCAATAATTTAGAAACCCTCTATCAATTTTCCGAAGGCTTTTCTAATTTACAGGCGCGTAATATCGAGATTGTCCAAGCGGCAGTAAATCGCCTAGAAACTAGGGGTATTCACCAAGTTTTTGCCGCCGTTGATCCCATGTTTATCCTGAGCGGCGATAAACTTTAATCGGGGATAACCTTCCATAAAGTTTTCTTAATCTATATAATTATGACAATGCCGCCTAACTTCTCTGGATTAACCATGCCTTGGCCACGCATTGTCAGCGCTATTTTTGCTATTGCCTTCGCACTGGGAATTATTATCGTTGGGGGTTGGTATTTCACCCTCGGCATCGGTGTTATCGTCTTTTTGGGACAATTAGAGTATTTTCGCTTAGTTCGCGCTAAAGGCATTGAACCGGCCGCTAAAACCACTCTCGTAGTTTCCCAATTATTACTACTGACGGCAACTATGGCAGCCCCCCTCACCGATGCCATGTTTCCCCTGGCTGGGGCATTAATTTGTTTTTATCTGCTCTTTCAGCCTAAAATGGCGACAATTGCCGACATTTCCACCTCAATTCTCGGTCTGTTTTATGGTGGTTACTTACCCAGTTATTGGATTCGTTTACGGGTCGGTTTTTCCCCCGAAAGTGGTCCCGTGGCCATGGCCAGTAACTTACCCCTGATGGGATATTGGCCGGAATCCTGGATGGAACCGAAATTATTCCCGGCTGCTTTGACGGTGACTTTTCTGGCCTTCGGTTGCATTTGGGCCGCCGATATCGGAGCTTATATCATGGGAAAATGGTTAGGGAAAACCAGTTTATCGCTGATTAGTCCCAAAAAAACCGTGGAAGGTTCCTTTTTTGGCATTTTAGGCAGTATAGCGGTGGCCGATTTGGGTGCTTGGTATTTAGATTGGCCCTATTGGCAGCTGACGGGCTTATTTTTGGGCTTATTAATTGGTATTGTCAGTTTATTGGGTGATTTGACCGAATCGATGATGAAACGCGATGCCGGGGTTAAGGATTCCGGGCAGTTAATCCCCGGTCACGGTGGTATACTCGATCGCACTGATAGTTATGTGTTCACCGCTCCCCTAGTATATTATTTCGTCACTTTACTGCTGCCCTTGTTGCGCTAGTAATTTGTATCTTCTCCAGTGCTAGATTAAAGATTAAACCCAAATTTGCGATTATGTCAGCAGTCGTCCATCCCCGGGGTAAAGTTTATCTTCTCGGTGCGGGAATTGGTCAGAGCAGTTTTCTCACCCTGCAAGCGCGAGCAATTTTAGCCACGGCCGAGGTTTTGCTGTATGATGCCCTAGTGGATAGTCAAATCTTCTCCCTAGTGCCGAAAACCTGTGTTTTAGTCGATGTTGGCAAACGGGGGGGACAACCCGGAGCCGAGCAAAATCAGATTAATCGGATACTGGTTAATTATTGTCAAGAGGGAAAACGAGTTATTCGGCTTAAAAGTGGTGATCCGGGAGTTTTTGGGCGAGTATATCCTGAAATGTTGGCCTTAAAGCAGGCTGGCTGTGATTTTGAACTGATAACCGGTATTTCCTCCGCTTTAGCCGCTCCTTTATTGGCCGGAATTCCCCTGACCGAAAAGGATATTAGTCGCTGTTTTGCGGTCTTGAGCGCTCACGATCCCGAGTCTCTCGATTGGTCAGCTTTAGCTAAAATTGATACACTTGTGCTATTGATGGCCGGTCAGTCTTTAGGGCAAATTATCGAGAAATTATACCAAAATGGGCGGAATATTCACGACTCGATCGCTATTATCCGTCAGGCGGGACGCAAGGATCAACAAATTTGGCGCGGCACTTTAGAAAATATTCTCGCTCAAACCGCCGGAGTGTCCCTCTCACCCTCTATTATGGTCATTGGTCAAGTTGTGGATCTGGCGATTATGTCCTCTCCCCCACCCCTAGGCGGTAAAACTATTGTTATTACCCGTGCCGCCGAGCAAACGAGTCAATTTAGCGAAATTTTGCAAAATCAAGGCGCAGAAGTCCTGGAAATGCCCGCTTTAGAGATTCGTCCCCCCGACCGTTGGCAAGGTTTAGACGATGCCATCGCTCAGTTAAAAGAGTTTGATTGGCTGATTTTAACTTCTGCCAATGCTGTTAATTTTTTCTTCGATCGCTTGACATTTTGGGGAAAAGATGCTAGGGCTTTAGCGACCGTAAAAATCGCCGTGGTGGGCAAAAAAACCAGCCAAGTTTTGCACTCACGGGGATTAAAAGCGGATTTTATCCCGGGGGATTTTGTCGCCGATGCCTTGGTAAACGAGTTTCCCGACCCGATTAAGGGGCAAAAATTCCTCTTTCCTCGCGTGGAAACGGGAGGCAGAGAGATATTAGTTAAGGAGTTAACGGCCAAAGCTGGTCAGGTGACGGAAGTGGCCGCATATTATTCCGGATGTCCGGCACGCATGGATAGTGGCATCTGGGAAGCGTTTCGAGATGGGAAAGTCGATATAGTCACCTTTGCTAGTTCCAAAACCGTCCAGAATTTTTATCGGTTATTGCTGCAAGAAACGGCAGAATTATCGGTTAATTCCCTCTTAGAAAAAGTTTGTCTGGCTTCTATCGGTCCGCAAACTTCAAAAACCTGTCAAGAGTTATTTGGTCGTGTTGATATCGAGGCGCAAGAATATACCCTAGAAGGATTGACTAGCGCTTTAATCGAGTGGAGTAATACCTGACATCCTCGCCGCCGTATTTGCGGCAGCCGGGGTTGGGAGAATCAAAGCCCCTTATCAAGAAGGATCAAAGCCCCCCTTATCAAGGGGGGTTGGGGGGATCAAAGCCCCCCTTATCAAGGAGGATCAAAGCCCCTTATCAAGAAGGATCAAAGCCCCTTATCAAGAAGGATCAAAGCCCCTTATCAAGAAGGATCAAAGCCCCCCTTATCAAGGGTAGGGCTGTTTCATTTAAATTAAGTACAGCTGATTTTGAGTCAATAAATTTGACTTAAGATTCTCAAGTTTATCTTTTTCTAACCAAAAGAGTTAGTCACAATAATTAATCTTTAATCCTCTGCC
>NZ_JASJFG010000482.1:0-1087 GCF_030065375.1 Microcystis sp. M49636_WE2
CAATCGGATTTTCTTCAGGAGCATAAGGAGCAAATAAATGACAAGTTATTTTCCAGTTTTCTGGAGCTAAACCTTCATTTACTTCAGCTAAAAAACTTTGCATTAATTCCCCTCTATGATAGGAAGCTCCATCCCAAAAGACAGGGTAAGCTCATCTAATTTGGTATAAATTGTACTTGACAAAGATTTCTGAATAGGGTAATCAAATCGCCATAGCACCGTCCCGCACTGCCAGTACCCAGACTTAGCCGCTGCTACCTCTGTATAATTTATAATTAGCCTTAGTCTCACTGTTGTTGATGAAAATTAATGAGGAAATAGCTCATGGGTAAAGGTTTTGCTCCCGTTCTCCCCACCGGAAATAAAGCTCAACTAAAACCTGAGCTTCCTTTAACATCAATAAATGAAATTCAAGCTAGTTTATTGACTTATCTTCAAGATATTCCTGACCCAAGAGTGTCCCGAACCCAAAAACATTTATTAACTGATATTTTAGTCATTGCTGTTTTAGCAGTTATAGCAGGAGCCAAAGGTTGGGAAGACATGGAAAATTATGGACTCAGTAAGCAGTCTTGGTTATCTGAGTTTTTAGAATTACCTAATGGCATTCCTTCTGATGACACTTTTCGGCGGGTTTTTGAACGGATTAACCCGGAAGTTTTGGCCAAAGTTTTGTCTCAATGGCTGCCCCATTTAATCGGTTCTCTTTCGGGGGAAATAGTTCCCATAGACGGGAAAAGTCTCAGAGGTTCTTACGACCGTAATCAAGGAATTAAAGCCTTGCATTTAGTGACGGCTTGGGCGGGGGAGCAGAAATTAGTTTTAGGACAAGTCAAGGTGGAAGATAAATCCAATGAGATTACTGCTATTCCCGCTTTACTAGAACTGTTAGACCTTCAAGGGGCAATTATCACCCTAGATGCTATGGGAACTCAAACGGCGATTATTAATCATATTCAAGCCAAAAAAGCTGACTACGTTGTCGCCCTTAAAGCTAATCATCCGACTCTTTATACTCAGGTCAAAAACTGGTTTGAGCAAGCTCAAGCACATCAATTTGATGGTATTCAATTTAGTTATGATTACC
>NZ_JASJFG010000400.1:0-5145 GCF_030065375.1 Microcystis sp. M49636_WE2
ATTCAACCTCAGGGCGGTATTATTGAGATTATTAGCGAGACTACCAATACCTAAACTAGCTTGATTAATATTATCGAGAGTATTAACAATTTGTCCCCGATTTTCGCTGAGAACAGCATTGAGATTAGCGACTAATTGGGAAGATTGTTGAAAAGTTCTGCTGATTTGACTGCGATTTTCCTGAACGGTATTATCTAAAGTATTGACAAAACGGGAGGCATTATTAGCTGTATTAGTCACCGAGCGACTGGTGGTAGCTAATTCCAAAGATAGACGAGAGATTTCTCTTTGGGCATTACGGATAGTCTGGGAGGTATCATCGGATAAACGGGCGATTTTTTGAGCTGCTATAGCGGTATTTTTGGTGACATCATTGAGATTACCCACAAATTCAGGACTGGTAAAAGTATCCACTAAACGACCAACACTAGACATTAATTGTGTTCCTGTTGTCCCCTGTAAACGAGTATTATTACAGAGAATTAACTGTTGATCACAGTCGGGACCCAGAGGGTCGAGATTTTTGGACTCAGCACTTAAAGAAACTAAGGGAGTGATATCGATAGCTGCCTCCCCAATTAATCCGGAAAGATTGGTAGTAACAGTTACCTTCCTAGGCATAACTAAGGTAGCAGAAGCGATTTCGGCAATAACTTCCACTTGATTACTCCCCGGGATAAAACTCGTAATTCTTCCCACTCTCACCCCGCGAAAACGCACCGGTGCCCCGACTTGTAACCCTTCCACGTCGGCAAACTCGAAGATTAATTGATAGGTTCTTTGACCAAATCCCCCCCCGCGAACCCAGATAGCGAGCGCCCCAAAGACCAATAATCCGCCTAGGGCAAACAAACCTAGTCTTCCTTCCCGTAAAGCTCGCGAACTCTGCATGATTTTTCTCTCATTCTCGATAGTTCTTAATTTAGCTTAATCTAGCTTAAACGATTGTCCTAATCGGGCCTTCAATGCTGGCGCTAAAAAATTGTCGGATCATGGGATGATCGGTACGATCGATATCTGCCACTACTCCCTGCCATTGCACTTTTCCCTGATAGAGAAATACTACTCGATCGGCGGTGCGTCGGATGGTACTTTGTTGGTGAGAAACCATCACATAAGTGTTCGCAGACCCTGATTTTTCATGGAGAGTCCGCACTAGATCCTCGATAATTGTGGAAGCTATCGGGTCTAATCCGGCGGTAGGTTCATCATACAGCAGTAATTCGGGATTATCGGCTGGATTATCGGGATTAGTGATAATAGCGCGGGCAAAAGCCACCCGTTTACGCATTCCCCCCGATAGTTCCGAAGGATAAAGGTCACTAATTCCCTGTAAACCGACCATTTCCAGGCTTTTTTCCACTAATTCCCTAATTCTGGCTTTTTTTAACTTAGTTTGTTCATAAAGATAAAAACCGACATTTTCCCCGACGGTGAGAGAATCAAACAGGGCCGTTTGTTGAAAAACTAAGGAAGTTCGCATCGCTTCTCGACCATCTTCTAGCAATCCCTGACGCAATTGACCTTTAATACGAATTTCTCCGCCATTTATCCCCGTTAATCCCGCAATTAACCGTAAAACCGTCGATTTTCCCGTTCCCGACGGCCCGATAATTACCAGGGCCTCCCCTCGATAAATGGTTAAATCTAAACCATCGAGAATAACATTATCCCCGAATCTTTTCGATACTCCTCTCAATTCAATTAACGGTTCTTTCATGAAATCAAGATTAATGTCGCTTAATTATCTTATAACCTCTGGAATTTTAGGGAGATGGGGAAGTGGAAATTATGAATTATGAATTATGAATTAGGAAGTGGGGTGTGGGGTGTGGGGAGAACAAATAAACATAATCTCGTGTCTCCTGTCTCGGAGTCTCCTGCCTCCCGACTTGATTCTGGCTGCTATAGTAGAAAAGCACCCATTGCTGACGATATCTGAGGTAGATTGCCGTGACTATTGCTTTAGACCAACTGCTTACCCCCGACATTTTTCGACCGGCGCGTTATTTGGGCAACGAGTTAGGCGCTAAACATAAAGAATGGGCAAGTGCTGTGGTTCGTTGGGTGTTAACCTATCCGGAAGTGTACGAAGTGGGGGCATCTAACCTCGGCCATATTATCCTCTACAATATCCTCAATGCTCAACCCCGCCAACTCTGCGATCGCACTTATTTACCCGCACCGGATTTAGCCCAAAAACTCAAACAGACAAAAACCCCCTTATTTGCCCTAGAATCCCGTCGTTGCCTCACCGATTTTGATATTCTGGGTTTTAGTCTCAGTTATGAGCTAGGAGCCACCAATATTTTAGAAATGCTCGACCTAGCGGCAATTCCCTTGACTTGGAGAGCAAGAGACTCGGGTAACTATCCGCTAATTTTTGCTGGGGGACAAACTGCCACCTCTAACCCCGAACCCTATGCCGACTTTTTTGATTTTATCGCCCTTGGTGATGGCGAAGAATTATTGCCAGAAATCGGTTTAATTTTAGAAGAAGGTAAACTAGCTAATCTAAGCAAAGAAGAACTATTACTAGATTTAGCCCAAATTCCGGGGGTATATGTCCCCCGTTTCTACGATGTCACCCCAATCGGTGCAGTTATCCCCAATCGTGACGATGTACCGAAAAGAATTTTACGCCGGGTAGCCACTCCTATCCCAGCCTATTCTATCGGTTTAGTTCCCTTCGTGGAAACGGTTCACGATCGCCTAGTGGTGGAAATTCGTCGCGGTTGCACTAGGGGATGTCGTTTTTGTCAACCGGGGATGTTAACCCGTCCTGCGCGGGATGTGCAACCGGAAGCAGTAATCGAATCGATTGAAAAAGGAATGCGAGCGACAGGATATAACGAATTTTCTTTATTATCTCTCAGTTGCTCCGATTATCTAGCTTTACCTGCCGTGGGTATGGAGATTAAAAACCGTCTCCAGAATGAGAATATATCTCTATCCTTACCCAGTCAAAGAGTCGATCGCTTTGACGAAAATATTGCTAACATAATTGGGGGCAATCGTCAATCGGGTTTAACCTTTGCACCGGAAGCGGGAACCCAACGGATGCGCGATGTGATTAACAAAGGGTTAACCAACGAAGAATTACTCAGAGGGATAAAAACTGCCGTCGAACAGGGTTGGGATAAGGTCAAACTCTATTTTATGATCGGTTTGCCAGGGGAAACCGATGTGGATGTCATCGGTATCGTGGAAACGGTGCGCTGGTTGCGTCGGGAATGTCGTTTACCGAAGCGGAAACCCCTCGATTTTACCCTAACTATCTCGAATTTTACGCCTAAACCCCATACCCCCTTCCAGTGGCATTCCGTCTCCACGGCCGAATTTATCCGCAAACAGGAGTTATTAAGACAGGAATTCCAAGGCATGAGAGGGGTAAAAGTCAATTATACCGATGTCCGCATCTCGGCCATGGAAGATTTTATCGGTCGCGGTGACAGAAGTTTAGGGAAAGTGGTGCTGCGCGCTTGGCAATTGGGAGCCGGGATGGATGCTTGGTGGGATAATACAGAAAAAGCCTATCAAGCATGGTCACAGGCGATCGAAGAATCCGGTTTAACTTGGAAATATCGTCAGATAGAACAGGGAGAATGGCATATTTTTGCCGATGCAGACAAAGATATTTTAGAGCGTCCTTTGCCCTGGGATCATCTCGATACCGGTATCGATAAAAAATGGCTAGAGGAGGACTTAAAACGCGCCCTAGACGCGGCAACTGTCCCCGATTGTTCTTTTGAGGGTTGTTCCCATTGTGGCGTTTGTAGCGTCGATTTTGGTCATAATATCGTCATTGAAGCGCCCCCGATTCCCGCTTTTGCCGGACATTTTCAACCCAATCAAGAACGCGCCCAAAGAATTCGGGTTTGGTTTGGCAAAATTGGCGAAATGGCCCTAGTTAGCCACTTGGATCTGGTGCGTTTATTTGATCGCGTCGTCCGTCGCGCTGCCATTCCCATTTCCTTTACCGGTGGATTTCACCCCGGTCCGCGCATTTCGATCGCTAATGCCTTATCCTTGGGAGCAACCAGTAGCGGTGAGATTGTCGATTTTGAATTGACAAAAGTGATGGATTTAGAGAGGTTTAAACAGCAATTAAGCGCACAATTACCCGCAGATTTGCCAGTTTATCAGGTGGAAGAAATTCCCTTAAATGCCCCCGCTGCCACCCGTTTGTTAGAAAAAGCCGAGTATTTGCTCACTTTTAATAGCGAGGGAATTGACTGCCAACAGTGGCAAAATTGGCTCGAGGCAATTAAGCAAGCAACGGTGATGGAACGGGAAAAAACCACCAAATCCGGCAAAAAAGTCACGATTAATCTGCGAGAACAATTATATGAATTAGAGTTAAAAACTGTTGACAAACAAGCCGTTTTGTGCTATGTGGGCAGTTGTCGCAATGATGGCACTTTACTACAGCCTGATCATATCGTCGAGATGTTAGAAAGGGTTTCTGGGCAGGAAATTTCGCTGCTTAATTGCCATCGTCAGCGCTTGATTTTAGGGGCTTAACCATTGTAAACTGTTCCCCTTGACTCTCTATTTTCCTGACTAACCCCAGAGAGGCTGCATCCCACATTTGCAGAAATACCGACAATCAGCAATTATCAGTGACTCTTAAATTAGTACAAAAATATGAACAATCGCGTGTAAGCATCTCACAGTTAACCTAATGCGCGGGGGGTTTGGGGGGTAGAACCCCCCAAAAGCTTGGATTGAGTGATAAAACCGAAAGTAACGCCCGACTTTAGCAGAGAGTTTCCCCTGAAAAATCCCAAATTAGTAGATTTACAAAAATGAGATGCCCCCCCAGAGAGTCAACTAATCTTGATCGACTAATTCTAAGCAATCATCAATCAAAGCTGGCCGATAATTTTGAACAACCATCGGTAAAAAAGCCCCTCTTAAACCCTTTTTTATTCTCTCGGCCGTTTGATCAAAAACCACAAATAAAGGATGAATTGTTTCTGCACCTTCACTAAACATATGTTGTTCTCTGGGGGGCATTAACCATTCATATTCTTTATCTAAACATATTTGGGTTTCGCGCCAGCGTTTCAACAAATCAGAAAAATCTTCCCCCGGACGATGGATAAAAATCAGGATTTCTGAACCTAATTTAATTTTCCATTC
>NZ_JASJFG010000320.1:0-3155 GCF_030065375.1 Microcystis sp. M49636_WE2
GTAAATCATGACCACCGTGAACCCGATTAAATTTGGAACCGATGGCTGGCGCGGGATTATCGCCGCCGATTTTACTTTCGATCGAGTCGCTCTGCTCGCTCCCTTGGCGGCTCAGGTTTTAGCGGATAATTATGGTCAGATCACGGGTTCGCGGACGATGATCGTCGGCTATGATCGGCGGTTTATGGCGGAGGATTTTGCTCAAACTGCGGCGGAATCGCTGCAAAAAGCCGGTTTTGATGTGCTTCTCTCCCAATCCTACGCTCCCACTCCCGCTTTTAGTTGGGCAGCTCGCTCAGAAAATGCTCTCGGTGCGATCGTCTTAACCGCCAGTCATAACCCAGCTAAATATCTCGGTTTGAAGGTTAAAGGTTATTTTGGTGGTTCTGTCTCGCCGGAAATTACCCAACAAATTGAAGCTTTATTATCTAATCCGCCCCAATTTAAGGCCAATGCAGGTAAATTAAGCACTTTTGAACCGTGGTCAGGTTATTGTCAGGGTTTACGCCAAAAAGTTAATATTACCGCTATTGCCGAGGCGATCGAATCGGGACAACTAAAAGTTTATTCCGATGTCATGCACGGTGCGGCGGCTACCGGTTTAGAGCGTCTTTTGGGGGTGGGGATCACGGAATTACGCGGCAATCGCGATCCTTTGTTCGGTGGCGGCTCTCCGGAACCTTTACCGAGAAATTTGACGGAAATCATCGATAAACTGGCTCACAGCGCAAATTTAGCCCCTTTGCGAGTAGGTTTGGTCTTCGATGGCGATAGCGATCGAGTGGCGGCGATCGATGGTCAGGGGAATTTTTTAAGCACCCAAAATCTCATCCCGATTTTAATCGAGCATTTAGCCGGCAAAAAGGGAATGAGAGGGGAAATTGTCAAAACGGTGAGCGGTTCCGATTTAATCCCCAAATTAGCCAGTTTATACGGTTTATCGGTCTTTGAAACCCCGATCGGTTATAAGTATATCGCCGATCGAATGTTGACCACTCCTGTGTTAATTGGTGGGGAAGAGTCGGGAGGTGTCGGTTATGGTACTCACATTCCCGAACGGGATGCTTTATTATCAGCTTTATACGTTTTGGAAGCAGTGGTAGAATCGGGCCAAGATTTAAGCGATCTTTACGCGCAATTACAGGATAAAACTGGTTTTTATTCTCAGTATGATCGCATTGATTTACCCCTAGCTAATATGGAAGCTCGCGATCAGTTAATTACTGCTTTGGATCAGGAACCCTTAAGGGAAATTGCCGGTAAACAAGTGACTGATTGTAATCCTATAGACGGTTATAAATTCCGTTTAGAAGATGGCAGTTGGTTGTTAATTCGCTTTAGTGGTACAGAACCGGTTTTGCGTCTCTACTGTGAATCTTCAACCCTCGATCGAGTTCATGAAATTCTCGCCTGGGCAAAATCTTGGGCTACTTATATCTAAACAATAGAAAAAGGGTTTCTTGAAGAAACCCTTTTTCTATTCTATTATTTTTTAACGCATTCAATAATGCAAATATCCTCTTGAGTTGGAATAATTCGATTTAATTTTAATCCCGCTTGACTCAACAATTCCTCAAATTCTTCTGCGGTTCTTTCCTTACCTCCCGGACACATAACTAACATATTTAGGTCTAACATTTTAGCGGCCGAAGGATTATTACCCGAAGGAACAACCATTTCCAAGACCAAAACTTTACCATTGCTATCTAAAGCTTGACAACAGTTTTTCAAAATAGCAATCGCTCGTCGATCATCCCAATCATGAATAATATGTTTTAATAAATAGCCATCTCCTCCCGATGGTACGGATTCAAAAAAATTACCGCCAACGGGTTGACAACGATGGAGAATGCCGTGTTTTTCTAAAGTCGGTTGACAATGGGAAATTACATATTCTTCATCAAAAAGAATCCCTTTGAGGTGGGGATATTGCTCTAAGATTGTCCCCAACATCTCACCGTATCCCCCACCTACATCTACTGGGGTTTGAAATTCTGAGAAATCATACACAGCTAAAATAGCCTTCTCCTCCGAAAAAGAAAAACTATTCATCGACTGTTCAAAAATCTCTGCATCTAGCGGATGAGTTTGAAAATATTCAAAGACTCCCATCCCAAAGACATCATCAAAGGATGGTTGTCCCGTTTTAATACTATGTAACACATTTCCCCAGGCTTGATAATGGGGGGCTTCTCCTAACATAATTGCTGTCGCTTTTACTGACCGGGGATGGTCACTAGATAAATGTTCGGCTAAGGGAGTTAGTATAAACTGTTGAGATTCAGTTTCTTGAAAAATTCCCACACTAGCTAACGCTCGCATCAGTCGGTATAAAGCAGCAGGATTAGTCTCAGTTAGGGAGGCCAATTCTTGACAAGATTTCGCTCCTTTGCTTAAATGCTCGGCTAGACTCAATTTAGCCGCAGCATAGATGGCCTGAGATAGCCAGTAACCCGAAACCATTTGGGTTAATTGAAGATGAAGAGGGAGTTCAGGTAAGGACATAAGCAACTTTTGTGGGAATATAATTAAACATTACCATATAGAATAAGCTGCCCGGGCATTTAAATCGTCTGTTGAGATGAGGCACTTTTGCAAGGGTCAACAGGAAAGGGATTGGGGGAGATTCAATTAATTTCTAAGTGCGAGTAGAGAGATAAACACAAAATTTCAATCCAAAATTTAAAGCGGGTTTCCATTCAATTAATTTCTAAACGCAAGTAGAGAGTTTTGTAAAGATTCTTAAAGCCCGGGGAATTCAGGGGTTTCCATTCAATTAATTTCTCTAGCGAGTAGAGAGTCCCTGAGTATCAAGAGGGGGTTTACTACATCGTGTCAGGGGTTTCCATTCAATTAATTTCTCTAGCGAGTAGAGAGACGGGGTCGGTCGGGTTGAGGGTTACAAGCGCTCTCTTTCCATTCAATTAATTTCTCTAGCGAGTAGAGAGCAATAAAAAACCCGCTCGGAGGCGGGTCGTGTAAACAAAACACTTTTTATATAAAAATATGCTACCACAAAACTCAAACCGTGTCAAGATCGACTTTCCATTCAATTAATTTCTCTAGCGAGTAGAGAGCAATAAAAAACCCGCTCGGAGGCGGGTCGTGTAAACAAAACACTTTTTATATAAAAATATGCTACCACAAAACTCAAA
>NZ_JASJFG010000489.1:0-3187 GCF_030065375.1 Microcystis sp. M49636_WE2
AAGTGCATCGGTAATTGTAAGCGTTGGCGAACTGCGGCAACGGGATAGGCAAGAACGAAGCTAACCAGAGCCTGATCCCGTAACTCCCGACTAATTCGATCGAGCCAAGGATTATCCGGTTGCCAAACACCGATTCCCGTCAAAACCTGCACTTTCCACGCGGAGGCGATCTCGCCTAAATCGCCGTCGTAGGTAAAGCGCCAGTTTAACCGTTCCTCTCGATATCCCTTTAAATTCAGAAACGCGAGACAATAATCGAAACGTCTGCGTGCGATCGGTGTTTTCGTGGCCTCGATCTGGCGCTTAAACTCGCCTTTTCTCCACACCTCCACCTCTAGATTACCGAGAATACTGGGTAAATCGTAGGTTTTAAAGCGATCGCATTCCTCCGGTTCCGTCGAATCGTATAACCCGCATAGTAACGGACTCGACCCGCGAAAACTAGACGCATCCTCGAAAATCGGATTACCGTTTTTCCCCGATAACTCCTTCCATTCGTCGGCCCATCCTTTCACCCGACCGGCGACCCGTTTTAAACTGGTATCGAAAACCTCCTCGCATTCCTGTTGAAACTTCTGGCGACTTTCCCCGTATTGGGATTTGATCTTCGGACTCCCTAAATTCCACCAGAGTTGAAATGATTGTACCGCTCCCCAACGTTGGTAATAACCCTCGAAATTATTGATATGACGGTAGTTACTCTTGATGGCCTCCTGTAGCTGAATTCGGTCATACCGTTCCCCGACTTGTAACGGTGCGTCTTTCTTCTCGAATAACCGTTCTAGGAAAAATTTCGGAACCAGAGCGATCGCTGTGAAGTTAGCAAATTTTACCGCCGTTCCCTTTCGATCGTAGCCGCTGTGACGGCCTAAACGGCCGAAACGTTGAATAAAATTTCCCGCATCCGACGACTCAAAAATGAGGAAATTAATCTTGAAGTCCACCCCCACATCGATGGTACTCGTTCCGATCACCAGATCACGATTTAACGATGCCGACTTCTCCCGCGTTCCCGAAAGACCCGTATTTTCCCCCACCGTTAAACCGATAGTCGCCAATAATTCTCGGAAAATCGGCAGCAGACGTTTAACCGAAGCGATCGAATTGAGAATAATCGCGCCCTTGCTGCCGGGGTATCGCTTAAAATAGTCTAAAATTCGCTCTTTATTTTCTTTCAACCAATTTTCCGAAGTTTGAAAACTCGACGGTAAAGGAATAAAAGATAGCTCGATTTCCGAGGTTACTTGTCGCCATCCCTGTTGAGCGAGGGAATTGGCCTCTTCTGGGGTATCGGGAAACTGGTATTTTCCTTCTCTTACCGGGTCGATCGATCGATAGCGAAACCCCGCTTTATCCAATCGTTTTAGTAAACCCTCGTCGGGAGTTGCGGACAAAAACAGGTATCGTTTCCCACGATTGGCCCGTCGGATTAGAAGCATGGTATTGATAATACTGGCGACCTGTGGCGTGCCGAAAACGTGAAATTCATCGAATAGGAAGAGATCGAAATGTTTATCGATCCGGTTCCATAGCTGATCGGGGTTATCGTAGGGGGTTAAATAGGCCCCCCGATGCAGATAATGGAAAATATCGGGGTTAGTTAAGAGAATTTCCGACTGTTTCGATCGAGTCTCTAGAGCGATCGCTTTCGTTTTCCCATCCCGTTCGGCGTACAATTCCAACTCGGGCCCGGTCAAAAGATTGACCCGGGGTTGATCCGTTGGTTGAAATCGTTGAATATATGCCTCGATCTGACCCCGCTGATCCCGCGCTAGTTCGTTGGTTGGGTAGAGTCCCATAATCGGGAAATATCCTTGCAAAGTTCGCAGGTAGGCCGCCAGACTTTTCCCGTCCCCCGTCATGGCCGAATTGATGATTACCTCGACATTGGGATCATTTAGTGCTTTCCACGTCTCCACCTGATGCCACGATAACCGCCATCCTTGCGGAACCTTGATCCCGTCCGGTATCTCGTCTGCGGGACAGGAATAGACCGGCTTGAGCGTTACTTGATAATTTACCATGAATTTCTGTCCGTAATTCCTTGCTATCTTCCATACTAACCACGATAATAGGGATGGACAAGTACCTTAACAGAAAAAGTGTCCGTATATTTATAAACTATGAGCCGGATAGGACAATCAATCACTTTATCGGTCAGTGAAAAAGAAAAACAGGCCCTAGAAATCCTTGCCAGTGAATTCGGGCTATTTTGGGGAGATAAACCGAATATATCGAAGCTAATCAAAGAAATTGCCCATAATAAGCTTAAAATCGCTCCTAATCACGACTGGAAGCCCGATCGCTTGCAGATGCTCCAACAGGCGATCGATTCTCTTATTGATGCCGGACAAATCCCCATCGCCCTAGAACTAACTAAACTACTATTAGAACGGAGCGAACTGTCGGGACCCTTACGGAAAGAGCTAGAAGGCCGCCTCGATAATTCTCCCCCACCATGGCGACTGGAACTCGATCGCTGCATTCTCCGACAACAACCCTTTCAGTTATCCTATCAGGATGCCGGCGATCGAATCTGGGAATTCCATCTTTACCATGCCGCTATCAATCGTCACGGGGATCGCTTATATCTCGATTGTTGGTGCGAGGAAACCGAGGGAAATCAAGATATATCAGAACTAAACCATAATTGGAGTTTACGGCTCGATCGAATCCCCAACGATTCCTTAATTACCCCAATCCCTAGAGGCAAGTGGCGCCATCAGCTTGATAGTGTCTCGGCCGAGTTTCAGCTATTCGATGGATTAGCTCGATCGTACCAGACTAAAACCGCTATCGATATCGCCAACGAATTGATCTCGACCAATCCCCTTGTCCGGCAGATTACCCGACAGGTAACGAGTAGCTTCTGGTTTTTCCGCGAGATTCTCCCCTACGGGGAAGATTGCTTGTTGATCTCCCCAGAAAAAGTCCGCAAGCGTTTTTATGACAAGGTGCAGCGGCTTTATCGACGCTACGAGTCCTGAAAAGATTTTCGTCCCTGCTGAATCAAGATACGATACTAAATCCTGTTTAAAAAGTATTGTAAGTAGCTGGTTATAATTAAATTAAAAATGGATTTTAGGTTCGATCCCCCCTGCCCCCCTTGATAAGGGGGGTGCCGATAGGCGGGGGGATCTACCCTTGATAAGGGGGGTGCCGATAGGCGGGGGGATCTACCCTTGAT
>NZ_JASJFG010000443.1:0-7043 GCF_030065375.1 Microcystis sp. M49636_WE2
AGATTTACCGAAGGCTCAAACCTTTAAAATTTCCTGTAAGAAACCTAATAAAGTATTACTCTTGATGTGACCTAAAACAACCTAATTAGGGATCAAGTGTTTGAGTCCAACACTCCGACTAGAGAGATAATCTATCGAACGGGCTTACACCATTCCAGCTTTTAACCTACATAAGGCATATGGTTTTATTGTAACCGTTCAGGGGGGGGATGTCAAGCCGCCAGTGGCATTGACTCTGTGGAAGGACTCTCCTGGGGCAGCAGAGAAGGAGAAGAACTGCCTTTCCTAGAGGCATGGATACTACTCTCTGACAGTAGCCGCTCTTTTCTACGTCTTTTTAGATTATCAGATTTTGTCCCCCCCTGAACGGTTACTTCAAGGGAGAAAAAGCGATCGGGCTATAATAGAGAAAATTTTATTTTAACTTGAGAAAATTCATTATGACAGCCACTATTGAAGACATTCGGGCAATACTAAAGGAATTGGCCCAATCCCAACAAGAGTTATCCCAATCCCAACAAGAGTTATCCCAATCCCAACAAGAGTTATCCCAAGCTCAAAAAGAAACGGATAAACAAATCAAGGAAACAGATAAGCAAATTAACAGAGTTAGTAAGCAGATTGGGGAGTTGGGCAATCGTTTAGGAGAGTTTGTCGAGTGGCAAGTGCGTCCTGCGGTGGTGCGTCTGTTTCAGGAGCGGGGCATTGATGTGCATGAGTTTCACCCCGGTATTTCGGTAAAACGGGATAATGAGGGTTTAGAGATTGATCTATTGGTAGTGAATGATACGGATGCCATTTTAGTGGAGGTCAAAAGTAAGTTAACTCAAAGGGATGTGGATGAGCATTTACAACGTTTGGCGAAGTTTAAGCGGTTAATGCCTCGTTTTCGAGATGTAAAGGCTTTGGGAGCAGTGGCAGCGATGATTGTTCCCAATGAGGTGGCGAGTTACGCTTGTCGTCAGGGTTTGTTTGTGTTGGTGCAGTCAGGGGAAAATGTAATAATTTTAAATGATGCGGAGTTTACGCCCCGGGTTTGGTAGGTTTAGCTTTCGTTCCACCCCCTCGCTAGGAGAAATATATCTTAGAATACATTTTACCCACCAAATCCAAGAGAGCCATGAGAGTGAAGAGATTGAAAATTTAGAGATTTTATTTTTCTCCAAACGTTTAGAGTCTCAAACCCAATTTGAATTACTATTAGAGGAAAATTTAAAAATGACTGAGCCATTAACAGCAGGTTTACTTATCACCTTAGCAGTACAAGAGTTTGTGAAGTCTGGGACGGGGGATTTAGCGAAACGGTTTACGGCTGAAGCTTTGGCTAAGATTCCCATTTTATGGGAAAAAATCAAAACTCGCTTAACAGGAAAATCTCCTAAAGTTGATGAAGCATTGGCTAAGGTTGAGAGGGGTGATAGTACAGCCGTTGAAACCTTGACTAAAAATTTGGATGTGATTTTGGATGAAGATCCTGCTTTTGCGAAAGAGTTAAAAGTTTTAGCGCAGACAATCCAAGCGGGTAAAATTCAGGATAACAGTAGTATGATTCAAAATAATTCTGATAATGCTAAAGGTTGGCAGACAAAAGTTGAGGGGGGAACTGCCTATATTGGAGAGATTCACATTAACCAAGGTCAACAACCTAAAACTTAAATCGAGGCTTATTGTCAATGACTGACCTAATTTCTGAACTTTGCCAATTGACGGCGGAAATCCTGCAAGATAATCCCCAAGCGGATCTCGCTCGATTGGTGGCGTTGGTCAAAACCAACATTGATGCTAATTCACAATTAACTGAGGCAATTCAAGATGATCGTCGGTTAGTTCAGATTAACAAAGGAGATGCAAAGGGGTTTCAAACTTTGGTGACGGGTGGAATTGCCAATATTGGGATTCACTTAAATGATGTTAATCGGGAGACTTTGCAAGAGGTTTTGCGAGAAGCTTTAGAGGATTTATTGAAGTCATTGCAACCTGTAGGTATTCCTGAGAATATTCCCCGTAGTGGTGTGACTAAGTTTGTCGGTCGGGAAGATGAACTTCTTACCCTACATAACCAGTTACAGCAAAATAAGGTGGTGGCGATTTCTGCGATCGCAGGGATGGGAGGTGTCGGGAAGACAGAACTGGCGATTCAGTATGCTGATTTGCATCAAGAAGATTATCAGGGTGGCTTATGTTGGTTATTTGCTAGAGATGTCAATATTGGTATTCAAATTGTTAGTTTTGCTAAGGCAAAAATCGAGCTTAAAATTCCTGATTGGATAGATAAAATTGAGGATCAGGTTTCTTTTTGCTGGCGTAATTGGCGATCAGGGAATGTGTTGATTATTTTGGATGATGTGGTCAATTATCCTATGATTGAACCCTACCTACCGCCGAAAGATTCTCGTTTTAAGGTCTTGATGACTACGCGGTTAAAGTTTGGTTCTCCGATTCAAACAATCCCTTTAGAAGTTTTGAGTTTGGAAAATGCGTTAGAGTTATTAGAATTTATTATTGGCAAGGAACGCATCATTAAAGAGCCAGAAATCGCGGAAACGCTTTGTCGCTGGTTAGAGTTTTTGCCATTAGGATTAGAGTTAGTGGGGCGTTATTTGAATGAGGTTCCAGACTTATCTTTATCTACTTTATTGTTCCGTTTACAGGAAAAAGCGAAAAAACGTCAAGCTCTCAAACATAAGGCTCTAGAAATTGAGGAAGAAACTCGAACTTCTACGGCTAAGTTAGGGGTGGAATCTGCTTTTAATTTGAGTTGGGATTTGTTGGATGAGTCGAGTCAACATTTGGGCAAATTATTAAGTTTGTTTGCTAATGCACCGATTCCTTGGGAGTTAGCAGAACGAGTTGAGCAAAAATATTATTTAATGTATCCTGAAAAAGGCGAGTTTGATCTTGATGAATTAGAATTGGCGAGGGCAAAACTGCTCCGTTTTCATCTCTGCCAAAATATTGATCTACAGACTTATCGTTTACATTCTTTAATTCGAGAGTTTTTTAGAGGCAAATTAGAAGGAGAAGAAGATGTCACAAACATTAGTTAAAGTTAAGCAAGAAACTGACGCTGATCAACTGAAACGAGCTTTTGTTAAGGTAACGGCAGAAGTTGCCCAAGAAATTAAACAAGACTTAACATTAGAAGATCTTGCAAGATTTAAACCGTTAATTGAACACCTCAAAATTACAACAGAGGATTTAAATCAATGGCTAGAAGATGAAGATTTATTTTGGCCTTTTAATGGTTTAAGTAAATTTTATAGAGAACAAGGACTCTATAAAGAGGCAATTCCCTATCTTGAACAGTGTTTAACTATCACTGAACAGCGTTTAGGCAATGAACATCCCACCGTTACCAGTGCTCTTAATAATTTGGGTTCCCTTTATGAATCTCAAGGGAAATATTCAGAAGCGGAACCTCTTTTGGTGCGATCGCTTTCGATTAGGGAGAAGCAACTGGGAACTGACCATCTTGATGTTGCTAACACTCTCAACAGTCTGGCATTAGTTTACGAATCTCAAGGTAAATACAGCGAAGCCGAACCCCTTTATTTGCGCGCACTCTCGATTCAAGAGAAGCAACTGGGAACTGACGATCCTTACGTTGCTGAAACTCTCAATAACTTGGCAGCACTTTATTATTTCCAAGGTAAATACAACGAAGCCGAACCCTTTTATTTACGCGCGATCTCGATTCAGGAGAAGCAACTGGAAGCTGATCATCCCAGACTTGCCATCAGTCTCAATGGTCTAGCAAGCCTTTATAAATCCCAAGGTAAGTACAACGAGGCTGAACCTCTCTTGGTGCGATCGCTTTCGATTAGGGAGAAGCAACTGGGAGTTGACCATCCTTACGTTGCCAATGCTCTTAATAATCTCGGATCACTTTACAAATCCCAAGAGAAATACAGTGAGGCCGAACCCCTCTTACAACAATCGCTCTCGCTCTTAGAACAGAAATTAGGAGCCGATCATCCTAATGTTGCCACTATTCTCAGCAATTTAGCGGGACTTTATGAATTACAAGGGAAATACAACGAAGCCGAACCTCTACTTTTGAGATGCCTTGAAATTGATAAAAAAGCTTTAGGGGAAGAGCATCCTTATTTTGCTTCTAGTCTCAACATTCTGGCATCACTTTATAATTTTCAAGGGAAATACGAAGAAGCCAAACCTCTCTATCTGCGATCTCTTGCTATCTGGGAAAAACAATTAGGAGAAAATCATCCCCACGTTGCCACTAATCTCAACAATCTGGCAGCACTTTATGTATTTCAAGGGAAATATGAAGAAGCGGAGCCTCTCTATCTGCGATCACTGACTATCTGGGAAAAACAATTAGGAGAGAATCATCCTGACGTTGCTCAAAGTCTCAATAATTTAGCAAAACTTTACCAAGCACAAGGACGATACAACGAAGCTGAACCTTTCTACCAAAGAGCCTTAGCGATTTTGATGGCAACAGTAGGCGAAAATCATCCCAATACTCAAAAAGTTCTAGATGGTTTGAAGACACTAAAAGAACAAAGAGCAGCAGATAATGAATAATGAATCTCCTAATTAACTGACAAAAATAAGGTGATAATGATGCAACAGACTTTAGTTAAAGTTAAGCAAGAAACCGAGGCAGACCAACTAAAACGAGCCTTTGTTAAGATAATGATTGAAATTTCTCAAATCATTCCTGAAACACCAACTTTAGAAAATATTGCTATTTTTGAACCTTCTATTGAACACATCAAGGTTGCCACCGATAACTTAATCGAATGGCTGGATGATGAGGATTTAATTTGGCCTTTTGTTGGTTTGGGTCGCTTTTATAAAGGTCAAGGACTCTATCGTGAAGCAAGTCCCTATTTTGAGCAATGTCCTAACCAAATAGAACAACGAATAGGCAATGCACATTCTACCTTAGCCACTGCGCTTAATAATCTGGCAGTACTTTACAGTGACCAAGAGAAATACAAAGAAGCAGAACTCCTTTATCAGCGATCACTAGCTATTAGTGAAAATCAATTAGGATCAGAGCATCCTTCTGTTGCTATTAGCCTCAACAATTTAGCTGAACTTTACTATAGCCAAGAGAAACACGAAGAAGCAGAATCTCTTTATATAAGATCTCTTATAATTTTGGAAAAACAATTAGGAGAAAATCATCCCCACGTTGCCACTAATCTCAACAATCTGGCAGCACTTTATGTATTTCAAGGGAAATACGAAGAAGCGGAACCTCTTTATCAGCGATCTCTATCCATCAAAGAGAATTTATTAGGGATAAATCATCCTGAAATTGCAATAAGCCTCAACAATATCGCTGCATTTTATTATGCCCAAGGGAAATATGAAGAGGCGGAACCTCTCTATCAGCGATCTCTATCTATCAGAGAGAATTTATTAGGAGTAAATCATCCTGACATTGCAATAAGCCTCAACAATCTGGCAGAACTTTATCGTAGTCAAGGAAGATACGAAGAAGCAGAACCTCTTTATCGAAAAGCAATTACTATCACTAATCAAACTTTCGATACAAACCATACCAATACGCAAATAGCTATTACAAATTACTTCTCAATGCTTTCCCAAATTTCTGACAAAAAACTACAGCCAGAATCCTAACACACTACTTTAGCCGAAATAATCCATTATGTTATAATACAAAAACATTACAGAGCCATGCAGTAAATAATGAATATTAAAAGACAACAACGACTCGTAAAAATTTACAAATGATGCGACAACAGCAATCATAGTATTCATTCATTCAATCATTCCAATCATAGTTTAGACTTATAATGTAATAAACCATAACAAAAAGCAGATAATTTAACTATGCAAATTAAAGACATGAACTCCGAAGAATTAAAAGCGTTAATTGAAAACACAATTGACGAAACCTTAGAATCTTACTTTGGTGATCCCGATGAAGGAAAAACCCTTAAAGAAGAAGTGAAACAACGCCTATTAGCAATAAAACAAAGACGCGAAGCAGGAAAGAAAGGAATGACCTCCGCCGAGGTTTATCAACGTTTAGGATTAAAACAAACTCAATTCAAACAACATCATGAATACAACAACTCAAACCATCAAAGTCTATAACGAAATTATTGAACTAATCGCAAGGGGAACCACCCCCCAATCGGTGATTAACTTTCATCTTTCCGATACCGCTCAAAATCGGCTAGAAGACCTAATTTATAACGCTAAAAATAATGAACTTACCCAAGAGGAAAAACAGGAACTCGATGCTTATTTAATGCTAGAACATATTATGACCCTAGCAAAAGCAAAAGCTCACCAATATCTCAATGGAGCTAACTAAAATGGCTCGACCTTACATTAGTTTAGAATTGCGAAAATTAGTTGCTGAACGTGCCGATTTTCTCTGTGAATATTGCTTAATTTCTGCTTCTGATAGGGTATCTGGCTGTCAGGTGGATCATATCATTAGTTTTAAACATGGGGGAGCAACTTCGGCTGATAATTTGTGCTACGCCTGTATTTTTTGCAATTTACAAAAAGGTACAGATTTAGGCTCAATTAATTGGGAAACTGGAGAACTTGTCCGTTTTTTTAACCCGCGTCGAGACTTGTGGAAAGAACATTTTCAACTTAAAGAAGCTTTTATCCAACCCATTACTGATATTGGTAACGTGACAGCTAGAATTTTAGATTTCAATAACAAAGAACGCTTACAAGAGCGACAATTATTAATAGAAATTGCTAAATATCCACCTGTTTCTGCAAAACAAAGACTTCTTTAAATTTATTTCATAACCTCTCTCTCCACAAGCATTAGAATTGAAAAAACGACTCTTAGAAGACAATCATCCTGATGTGACACTTTCCCTCAACAATTTGGTGCATTTGTACTATTTTTAGGCAGGTACACAGAAGCAGAACCCCTCTATTTACAAGCTTTAGCAATTGCCGAGCAAGCTTTAGGGGAGAATCATCCTACTACTGTTAAGATTCGGGAAAACTTAGAGTCGCTCCCGTAGGATGGGTTATTAACCCATCCGATAATACAACAATATAAAATAATA
>NZ_JASJFG010000864.1:0-1137 GCF_030065375.1 Microcystis sp. M49636_WE2
AGTAGCTGGTTATAATTAAATTAAAAATGGATTTTAGGTTCGATCCCCCCTGCCCCCCTTGATAAGGGGGGTGCCGATAGGCGGGGGGATCTACCCTTGATAAGGGGGGTGCCGATAGGCGGGGGGATCTACCCTTGATAAGGGGGGTGCCGATAGGCGGGGGGATCTGAAAGTTTTCAATACCTACCTACTTAATCTATAACTGAGTTTATGCAAGGATCGTGGACGAAAGAGCAAAACTACGGTTTTCTCTGTGAATGGGGTTTAGCTTAACGATCGAATTATCGGGTTTTGTCTCATCGATGACGACTTTGCACGGCTATAACTTGCATTTTTTGGCAAAACTCAACTATACGTTTCATAAACTGAGTTCGTCTGGAATTATTTTCTGGTCTATTATCTTGATTAATTATCAAAGTTTTAATTTTCTCAAAACGAGATTTTTTAGACTCCCAGAAATCCTCTAATATATCAACAATAAAGTCACTGGTGACTGTGGAGGTAGTTAAATACAAAAACAACTCATCAAATTCTGGAATAAATATTCCGTAAAGGGTTAGGGTGACAGGAATTTATGGTTCGATAATTATGCTTTCCTCAACCATCTTTTTAACAATCGCCACAATGCCACTATTATCACCCCAATTAAAACTAAAGGAAACTTAACCACCCCCAGAAAGAAAGCAACGATTAAGGGATATTTTCGGGTTTCTAATTGCCGAATTTCATCATCGCACTTTTGAACATATCCTGCTAACCCCAATGCTTGAAATAATTCCCGCGACTGAAGATATGCTTCTTTCGCTTCCGATATACGTTTGAGTTTATAGTAGGTAAGTCCCAGATTAAACCAAGCTTTCGCTTCACTCCCCCGATCACCGATTTCGCGTGTGATTGCTAAAGACTGTTGATAAAACTCGATCGCTTTTTGGTATTCTCCTAGGGAATAGTAAACAGCACCTAAATTATTGTAGGATTCCGCTTCACCCCCCCGATCACCGATTTCCCGTTTGATTGCTAAGGACTGTTGATGAAACTCGATCGCTTTTTGGTATTCGCCTAGGGAATTGTAAACAGTGCCTAAATTATTGTAGGAATTCGCTTCACCCCCCCGATCACCGATTTCCCGATCGATTG
>NZ_JASJFG010000198.1:0-1442 GCF_030065375.1 Microcystis sp. M49636_WE2
AGTTATAGTTGAGAGGGTGTGTTACACTAGCCTTAAGGCACTGTGTAGGCCGTAATCGAATTACTTCTCAACAATCCATTATGATAAAAAATCTACGAGTTAGTTATGATGGAATGGTTTTCCGTCCCGAAGAAAAGATTGAATTAGAACCTAATACCCATTACATCATCCAAATTATTTCTCGGGAAGATCCATTAGAAAATAACCATAAAAATGCTTGGGAACTGTTAGAAGAAATGGCTGGCACCTATGAAGCTCCAGAAGATTGGTCAAGGGAACACGATCATTATTTATATGATACTCCCAAAAGAAATATAAGCGATGAATAAGTCCAAACTTTTTTTAGATACGGTCTTTATCCAAGCAATTCTCAATCCTCATGATCAATATCATCAAATTGCTATGCAGTTCCTCCCCTATGTAAAAAATGCAACAGCAGTTTGGGTTACTGAAGCCATTTTTATGGAGGTTGGTAATGCTCTTGGTCATTACAATCGTCCTAAGGTTTCTGCCTTTATCAAGCAATGCTATCAAACCGATAATTTATTCGTTGTTACTATCACTTCTACTCTTTTTCAAAAAGGCTTAAAGCTCTACGAATCAAGATCTGATAAAAGCTGGGGATTAGTAGATTGTTTTTCTTTTATTGTTATGGAAGAAAATCAAATTACCGACGCTTTAACTTCAGATGTTCATTTTATTCAAGCAGGTTTTCAAGCTTTACTACGATAATTAATTAGCGATCACCATTTAGTTAAAGATATAATTTTACGGCAAGCGCGAAGATGAAAGGACTTTCTAGGCCGATAATTTCTCGATTCTAACCGATCGACGCAGAGAAGGGATAGGCGAACAGAAAACCCTCTCTATTAAGGACTCGTGTTAAACTGATTAATCATGCTAGTGTCTAGAATCGACCTATGCCGAACTTAACCTTAAGCAACGAACAAGTTATCGACTTATTCAAACAACTCCCCGAAGCACAGCAAAAGGAGGTGTACAAAATTCTAATTCTCAGTCAGTGGAGACAGTTGGAACCAGTATTTAATGAAGGAGCAGAAAGAGCTAGAATCGTAGCCAAAGAACGCGGCTATGATTGGGATACCATGACGGAAGACGAAAGAGAAGAATTTATCGATGAAATCGTTCACGAAAAATAGTGACCTATGTAGTTGTTTTTGATACAAATATATTAATCTCTGCTTGGCTGTCTAAAAGCAGCCCTACATTTTCCTGTTTATCGTTAGCGAAGACGGGATCGGTATCTTCAGTAACCTGCCAAGAGATTTTAGACGAATTATCCGAAAAACTTCAGCAGAAATTTCAAATATCTGAACGGGGACTTAGAGAATATATCGCGGAAATTCGTCAATTTTCTAGCCTTGTTCCGATAACAAGACAACTGAGAGCGGTTCCCAACGATCCCGATGACGATATGATCA
>NZ_JASJFG010000946.1:0-2280 GCF_030065375.1 Microcystis sp. M49636_WE2
GCCATTTTTTATCGGTCCGCTTGGCGCTACGAGGATCGAGCTTATCGGCGTATTTTCCTCGATACAGGGCATTTATTGGGCAATATTGAGCTATCAGCCTCGATTAATGACTATCGCGCCCATTTAATCGGTGGTTTTAACGATATCCAGATGAATGAATTGCTTTATCTCGATTCCGAGAAAGAAAGTGTCATGACGGTGATTCCTTTGGCAGATCTGCTCAATATCCGGCAAAATCTCCCCCATAGTACCACGGCACTCCCTTCGGCAACCACGACTCTTTATCCCGAAATTCCCGAGGGAGAATTATTAAACTCCCTACACCGAGCCACTATCATAGCCACAGATGAGAAGATAGAAGCAAATATTACCCCCTCTAATTGGGAAGATAAATATAATTTTCCTTTTTGTCTAAAAGTTTCCGTGACATCCCGTCCCGTCAATTGGGGGGAAGATTTAATCGATCTGGAAAGTACGATGCTTAAACGCAGATCTACCCGCGCTTATAGTGGCGCTAGTCTCAGTTTAGACGAATTGCGAGCGCTGCTGCATTTCACCTATCAACCCCAAGATTATGCCGGCCAAAATCTCGATCCCAATCCCGATTATTTTGCTCTGGATTTATTGGAAACTTTTATCGCTGTTTCGGCAGTAACCGGATTAGAGGAAGGCTGTTATTATTATGCTCCCAAAGCCCAAGAATTGCGGCAAATTCGCTTTAAGAATTTCCGGCAAGAGTTACATTATCTCTGTTTAGGCCAGGATTTGGGACGGGATGCGGCTGCTGTGGTTTTTCATACGGCGGATCTGTCAAAAGCAGTGGCTAAATATGGCGATCGAGTCTATCGTTATCTTCATGCAGATGCGGGTCATTTGGGACAGAGATTAAATTTAGCGGCTATTCATCTGGGGTTAGGGGTTAGTGGTATCGGTGGTTTTTTCGATGATCAAGTTAATGAAGTGTTAGGAATTCCCTCCGATGAAGCAGTTATCTATATCACTACTTTAGGCCGACCGAAGGTTTTTTAGGGTGAGTTTGAACCCCTGAAGGAGTGACAAGGAAGTTGAGGTCATTGTACTCTGTACCTTGACCAGTTCACTTTCTCCCTTGGACGTATTTTGTTTAAAGGTTAATCCAACTACGGACCATCTGTCGGGGTTTTCCTGAATTTTTAAAAGCGGTTCTATTGTGGCATAAAAAGCGATTATTAAGGTAAAATACATCACCTTTTTTCATTTTGAAGCGGACTGTATTTTCTGGTTTTGAAAAAAAGTCGTCGATGATGTCGAGTGTTTTTGTGATAGCTTCCGGTTGCGCTATTTCCAGTTTGGAGTAAGCGACTTCAATCCAGTATCGCATATAACGAAAAACCAGACCCCGAGAATCTGTTGAGAATAAGGGGAAATTATTCTTTTGAATAGCTTCTTGAGAATTAATCTCTCCAGGTGTAATCACATCGCGCGCCAAAGGTTCGTAAAGATAGGGAACTAGGTCTGTATGGTGTTGCCAGAAATATTGATATAAATTGGCGGCGTTTACTACCAGGGAATCTCCTCCCTCATCTGCGGCAGCAAGACACAGTAAGCCAACAAGATCAGGGAAGTAGTTTTTGGCTGTACTATCGGTATGATAGCCAGTTTCTGTATTCGTCATCGAAACGGGTATAGCTTTTTTAGTGTAATCCATTCCTCGATCGATTACATCAAAAAAATAGCCATAGCGGTGGTTTAGCAGTCCAAAAATGCGAGAAATAAAAGCATAAATTAACCGCATTTCTATTTCTGTTAATTCCGGTTCTAATCGGAAAATAATTATGCCTGGTTTCTGGAGCAATTTCTCACGAAATGGTAGGAAAAAATCAAGATTTTTATTGACTGTTTCCTGTCCTATTTCGTTGGGTTTTTCAAGCCATTTGTGATTGCTTCTTTTTAGTAAATCCAAGACTAATGATTCTGGTACATGAAAAAATAGTTGAGAAGGATCAGGCAATTTTTTCCAAGTCAGTAATGAAATATTAGGATCAGAAATCGGTATAATCATTTTTGAATTTTGAAAGCAACGTGAAGGGGAAGGTCAATGAGCGGAGTAAAAAATTCTGGGTCTAGTTCTAAATGTTCCTGATTAATTTTTAGTTCATAAACTTCTGGCATTTTTGTGAATGCTGCTAAACGAAGAGATGTGAAGTAATCTTCCATAGTTTTATGAACACATTGCACGGCGACGGCTTTTCTATCTCGGCGCCAAATCTCACCGGGGAATAATTGATCGCGTCCGGAAAA
>NZ_JASJFG010000152.1:0-1120 GCF_030065375.1 Microcystis sp. M49636_WE2
CGCAGTAATCCCGATAAGCGTACCCCCGGCGTTTCTCGCTACACCACCAGCAAAAACCGTCGCAATACCACCGGCAGACTGGAAATCAAGAAATACTGTCCCCACTGCAATAAGCACACCGTCCACAAGGAAATTAAGTAAACACACTTTAGTTAAAAAGTCAAGCAATCTTTACAAATCTATGAGCTACTATCGTAAACGTCTCTCTCCCATCTCCCCTAGTCAACCGATTGACTACAAAGACACCGAACTCCTCCGCAAATTCATCACCGAACGCGGCAAAATTTTGCCTAGACGTATCACCGGTTTAACTTCTAAACAACAGCGAGATTTAACTGAAGCGGTGAAACGGGCCCGTTTAATGGCTTTATTGCCTTTTGTCAACCAAGAAGCCTAAATTCAGTGATCAGTAATCAGTAATCAGTGAACAGTGATCACTGAAAATAATTGGCTAATTAAAACAGTTATCCTAATGGTGGGGTAGGAGGTTCTCCTTTTGGAGAGCCGGTCGTCGATGCCAAATTAGGTTATGCTTCCTCTTGATAAGAAACGCTGTATTTGATAAGTAATAGCACAAAATTAACTTCTTGGTGAGGATAGGCACTCATGGAAGAAGTAATTGGATATGTGTAATTAATTGTGTCTAGCTACTTAAGTAGGTAGGCGTTAAAAGTTGTCAGATGCCCCCCTTATCAAGGGGGGCAGGGGGGATCGAACCTAAAATCCATTTTTAATTTAATTATAACCAGCTACTTAACTTAAAACTTAAACCTGATAACTGATAACTGATAACTGATAACTGATAACTGATAACTGATCTCAGTATATTGGGGTCGCTTTCTCGTTTTTGCAAAGAAATATATCGGAATCGGCAGCGGATAGGAAAACTTGTGCGAGGATCTTAAGAAATAATTAAATCGCTCTAGGAGTAGCCGACGATTTTGTGATTATCGATCCAAATCCACCAATTAGCATAATGGGAGGCTCTTATGGAAAAGCAGCCGTCAGAAATCGATACCGAGTTGGATGCACAGCTAAAAGAGGAGGATTCCGAGCAGTTTCTGCGTAGTATATTTAATTCCGTGCAAGCGTCGATTTTTGTGGTGGACGTGCTGGAAAA
>NZ_JASJFG010000774.1:0-3696 GCF_030065375.1 Microcystis sp. M49636_WE2
AAGATACATTAGAAGTTAGCGAGGTGAGAGCTTTTAGCGTCGAAACTTTACCTCTAGGCAATCTCAGTCACGACAATGATCGCCAACTAGAAGATTATCTCAGGGGTGCCACTGTAGTGGCTTGATGTCGAGGGAAAGATAGTGGAGTTAGAATGTTTGGTTAAAGGCAAGTGAGATAACATTTAGGGGAAATCAACACAATGACCGAAGATATCGCGACTCCCAGCAAAATATGGATTATTACGGGTGATGATCTTCAAAAAACGCCCACCGGCGCTAGAAGTAGCCGTGATACCGGGGGAAGGCTTGAAGGAAAGGAAAAATCGCCCGAAGTTGCGGCCACCGAAAGAAGTCAAGTGGATGTGTCCAAACTGAAGCTAGAAATGCAGGGCTTTCTCAAAGCGATGCGGGAAATGCTCAATGAAGCCGATCCTCCAGGCGCTAAAATCCGGCTCGATGAAGTGGAACTGTCTGTAGAAATTAATGGGGAAGGACAAGTTAGCCTGTTTGGGATCGGGGGCAAAGCAGGAGGGAAAGGAGCGATGACATTTAAGTTCAAGAGAAAAGATGGCTAAAAACTGGGTGATAGCGATCGGCATCAACGAGTATGACAACCTCAAGCCACTGAAATACGCCAAGAAAGACGCGGAAGCGATCAAAGCTTGGTGTGAAGGGGAGGGAGGATTCGATCACAGTGGGATATTTCTCTTTACCGAAGATTCTCCACCCATTCCTGCTAGTCCCCCCATTCCCACGCAGCCAACCTACGGTCGTCTCAAGCGGTTTCTTCAGAAGCAGTTCGAGACTCCCCTGCTTAAGTCTGGAGACAATCTCTGGTTTTTCTTTGCTGGTCATGGCAGGCGCTATCAAGACAAAGACTATCTGATGCTGCCAGATAGTGATCCGGGCAATGTAAGAGAAACGGCTGTATCGGTGGATTATGTCACCGAGCGGCTGCGGCGGTCTGGGGCGGATAACGTCGTACTATTGTTAGATGCCTGTCGAGATGAGGACAGCCGAGGCGGTCTGGGCATTGGAGAAGAGGAGCATCAGGGAGTCATAACCTTTTATTCCTGTACTGCCAATCAGCAATCTTGGGAGATCGATGAGTTGCAACAAGGCTCATTTACTCATGGGCTGCTGGAAGGATTGCGGCGGCGAGGAGAAGCCAATTGTGCTACGGTCGAGCGTTTAGACGAATATCTGCGCCGTCAAGTCGAGCAAACTAACGCTAGATATGGGAAACCGAGACAGAATCCCTATCTAAAAGCAGAACCGCCCCACAAGCTCTATTTTATTTTGTTAGAACAAGTTGCCACGCTTAGGGACGTGCAACCCCTAAAGTATCAAGCTTCCTTAGCAGAAAATAGGGGCGACCTTGACTTAGCTGAACAGTTATGGATTCGTGTCTTAGGAGCATCTCGTGGCGATTTAGATGCGATCGAAGCTATCAAGCGCATCGCTCTAAGACAGTCTTCGATTCTTTTTACGCGTCGCGAATACGTCACGGGGTCCGAGGGAAATAGGTCATCGACCCCTAAACCTTCTCAAGAAATTGGACTCAAGGTATTTAACTTTGAGGTGGTGCGAGTAAATGCGAAGGGTGAGCAAATCAAAAAAGAGTCGAAGCAGTCCCAATATTTCGCCCAAGATTTGGGCAACGGCATCACCCTAGAAATGGTCGCCATCCCGGGGGGTACATTCACGATGGGAACAGAAGACGAGGAAATCGAAAGACTGGTAAAAAAATTTGGTTGGGAAGGATTTAGAAAGGAAAGACCACAACATGAAGTAACTGTCCCACCCTTCTTTATAGGTAAATATCCCATCACCCAGGCCCAGTGGAAAGCGATCGCCTCTCGTACCGATTTAAAAGTTAAACAAGACCTTGATCTCAACCCGGCCCATTTTAAAGACCGTCCCGATAGCGATCGCCGGCCCGTGGAAAAAGTCAACTGGGACCATGCGATCGAGTTCTGTGCAAGATTATCAAAGCTGACCGGAAGGGAATACCGACTACCGAGTGAGGCGGAATGGGAGTACGCTTGTCGTGCTGGAACCACCACCCCATTTTACTTTGGGGAAACCATTACCGGGGAATTGGCCAACTACAAGTCCGGCGAAACCTACGCCGATGAACCGAACGGAGAATATCGACGACAAACGACTCCTGTGGGACAATTTCCCCCCAATGCCTTTGGACTGTACGATATGCACGGCAATGTCTGGGAATGGTGCGCCGATACTTGGCATGATAATTATCATGGTGCGCCGACGGATGGCAGTGTCTGGACAGAAAATGGGGATGATAATTGTTCTTCTCTGCGGGGCGGTTCTTGGTCCTTCAATCCTGCCTGCCGTTCCGCTTACCGCTTCGACCTCCCCCGCCGCGTCTACTACTACGAATTCGGTTTTCGGGTGGTGTGCGGGGCTGGGAGGACTCTGTAACCCTTTTTCCCTTTTTTTCCCTTTTTACCCTTATTCCCTATTTTTTCTTTTTTCTTTTCTTTCCCGCCCTTAGGCGGGTCGATTTTTTTGAGAAAATGGCGTTAATGTTAAATTTTATTAAGGCAATGAAAGAATTATCGGTTATCAGTTGGGAAGGTGGTGTTATATTATGGGCAGTAAAGTTGCTCAAAAAGCTGGTCAGTTTGCTATTAGAATAGTAAACGCTGATAAATATCTCAGCCCAGAAAAGAAAGAAGTTATCCTGTTATAATAAAGTTAATTGATAAGTAGGTAGGCGTTAAAAATTATCAGATGCCCCCTTATCAAGGGGGATCCCCCCGCCTACCGGCACCCCCCTTATCAAGGGGGATCCCCCCGCCTACCGGCACCCCCCTTATCAAGGGGGGCAGGGGGGATCGAACCTAAAGTCCATTTTTCATTTAATTATAACCAGCTACTTATTTGCTTAATTTAAGTTATGAACTTCAATCTTTATCTGGAAGATGAATTAAGTCAGCAACTACAGGCTTTATCTCACTCTACAGGCAAATCCCAGAATGCTTTGATTCGAGAAGCAATACAGCTTTTAATTACCACAAAAGAACAGTCTCAATGGTCGTCAACTATCCTTAATTTTCAAGGTATAAGTGATGGTATTATTTTTGAAGCTTATAGAGAGGAACTTTCCCCACCTAGAGAAGATGAGGTGATTTAGTGCTGGTTTTGCTCGATACTTGTACGATTAGTGATTTTGTCAAAGGTGATAGCAACACTCTAGGGCAGATCAAAAATCATACTAAATCTGGTTATTGAAAACTGATTATTTATTCCCCCTTTTGTCTTTTGCATGAGTAGAAAACGGGTTTCTCGGAGAAACCCGTTTTCTGTGCATTACTCAACGGATTTAAAAATTAGGCAAAACCCCACACCCTGCCCCCACAAGAAACTTTTTGCCGCAAACCCTAAATATTGGCTTTCTCTCTTTAACGGCTGATTCCGCGAAGTTGCTCCAGAAGTTGATCAAGAATGTCTTCCATCTCTTCCGGGCTTCTGCCCATCCTGACCGGTCCGCGCAGAAACTCTTTAACCGTTATCTTTTTATCGCGAAAGTCACGGACAAAATTATAGATTTTTTCGGTGGATTGAACTTGTAATTTCATCTCCTCTAGCATTTGCTCAATCGGGTCGATGCCATCCTTCTCACAAGCGCGACTGGCCCTCACCATCTCGCCTTCCGGGGTATTTCGC
>NZ_JASJFG010000571.1:0-4708 GCF_030065375.1 Microcystis sp. M49636_WE2
AATCCTATCTAGAAGCCATAGAAAACTACGATCTAGCCATCGCTAAAGCCAAGGAAAATGAATACATTAATGAAGAGGCACTGGCTAACGAACTAGCGGCGAAATTCTATCTCGATTGGGGTAAAGTAAAAATTGCCAAAACCTACATCAATGAAGCTGCTTATCTCTATTCTCTTTGGGGAGCAACCGCTAAAGTCAAAGATATAGAAAGCCGCTATTCTCAGTTAATGGTCAATAATTATGGTGTCAATTCCCTGACCGAAACCACGAGAACTACCACCAGAAAAAATTCAGTTAGTCATTCGGGATATCTGTTAGATTTAGCCACGATTATGAAGGCATCCCAAGCCATTTCTAGCGAGATAGTTTTAGATCAATTACTCGCCACCCTGATGAAAATTCTCATCGAAAATGCTGGGGCGCAGCTGGGCTATCTTATCCTAGAAAGTGGCGGACAACTATTGATTGAAGCCTCCGGTTCAGTGCAGGAAGACAGGGTGACAGTCTTTAAATCTAATGCCATCGAAGAACATCTTCCCGTCTCAATTATTAACTATGTAGCCCGGAGCGGTCAAACCGTTCTTAATAACGATGCCGCCCATCAGGGCAATTTTAGCAACGATCCCTATATTAAAACCCATCAAACCAAATCGCTGCTCTGTTCCCCTCTCCTCGACCAAGGACAACTGCGGGGAATTGTCTATCTAGAAAATAATCTCACCGTCGGGGCTTTTACCCAAGAAAGATTGGAAGTGCTGCAACTGCTCTCCAGCCAAGCGGCGATCGCAATTACTAACGCCAAACTCTACGCCGAAATCAAAGCCAAACAGAGACAACTAGCGCAATTTTTAGAAGCCATGCCAGTGGGGGTATTTGTCCTCGATGCTGGCAGTCAACCCTATTATGCCAATCAAACCGCCCAAGAGATTTTGGGAAAAGGGATAGTTAATATCACCACGGCTAATCAGTTGGGGGAAACCTATCAGTTATATCAAGCTGGAACCGATCGATTGTATCCCACAGAATACCATCCGATTTTCCGAGCTTTAAGGGGGGAAAAAAACACGGTGGATGATATAGAAGTTCACCAAGGAGAGAAGATTATCCCCCTAGAAGTGTATGCCACGCCTGTTTTTGACGAAAAAGGAGAAATTATCTATGCGATCACCGCTTTTACCGATATTAGCGAACGAAAACAGGCAGAAGCGGAACGGATTCGCTTTACCGAAGAATTAGCCGAGTATAGCCGCACCCTAGAACAGAAAGTGCAGGAGCGCACCCTGGAACTCAGCCAAACCCTAGAAATTCTCAAAGCCACCCAAGCAAAATTACTGTTTGAAAATGAACTGCTCAGAAGTAGCGAAGAATCTAGCACCTTTGACTACCAAGTGGGGGGCAGTTTACCCATGGATGCCCCCACCTATGTGGTCCGCGCCGCCGACCGTTATCTCTATAAGGCCCTCAAACGCGGCGATTTTTGCTATGTCCTCAATCCCCGTCAAATGGGTAAGTCTAGTTTAATGGTACGCATGATCGATCACCTCCAACACGAGGGCATCTGTTGCGCTCCCATTGATTTAACCCGCATCGGCAGTGAAAATGTCACTCCCGACCAATGGTACAAGGGGATAGCCTTCGAGTTAGGACGACGTTTTGGCCTGCTCAAAAGGGTCAATCTCAAAGCTTGGTGGCAAGAACGGGAAGATGTCTCGGCAGTACAGCGCTTGGGGGAATTTATCGAAGAAGTGTTATTGCTGGAAGTGGGGATCGTGGAAGGTTCTCCCCCGAAACCGATCGCGATTTTTATCGATGAAATTGATAGCGTTTTGGGCTTAAATTTCGCGGTTAATGACTTTTTTGCCCTGATTCGTTCCTGCTATAACCAGCGCGGTTTTAACCCGCTCTATCGGCGTTTGACCTTCGCTTTCTTCGGTGTTGTCACCCCCTCCGATTTAATTACCGACCACCAAATCACTCCTTTTAATATCGGTCATTCGATTCAATTGGAGGGTTTTAAGGAACACGAAGCCCAGCCTTTACTGCGCGGATTGGCCGAGAAATTTACTAACCCGCAAACTGTCTTAAAAGAAGTCTTTGCCTGGACAAACGGCCAACCCTTTCTGACCCAAAAACTCTGTCAGTTAATTCGCACCGCTACCTCGCCGATTCCCCCCAATGGTGAGGCCTCCTGGATTGAGGACTTGGTACAGAAGAAGATCATTGACAATTGGGAGGCTCAGGATGAACCGGAACATCTGCGGACTATTCGCGACCGGCTCCTCAACAGTCATCGCTCCCAGTTGCTCCTGAGACTCTATGAACGGATTTTAAGGGAAAAAGAGGTGATTGCCGAGGATAGCCCCCCAGAAAAAGAGTTACTTTTATCGGGGTTAGTGATCAAAGATCAAGGCCAGCTGCGGGTCCATAATCCCATCTATCAAGCAATCTTTAACCTCCATTGGCTGGGTTGCAGCTCAAATTTGTAGAAATATCCACTAAGGGGCAATTATTGGGACTTAAACGCTCAATAAAGATCAAATCGAGTATAATCGTTGCAGAGTCGGCACTTGACGTTGAGAGATCGGCGATGAAAGAGACAACCCTGGCCGTATCATAGATAAATGAAGCTTGCTTCTATTTTCCTTTCGTAAGATTAGAGCCATGAACAAAACAGATGTAATAAGTTGGAGCTATTTTAGTCATCAAAAAAAAGCTGATATTGTCAATATTTTAATAATTATTGCGATATGGACTGTGATGGTAATTGTCGTCAATCCTTTGGGTAATTTTCCTCTTAATGATGACTGGGTTTATGGACTAGCCGTAAAATCGATTCTGGAGAAAGGTGATTTCAGCTTTCCCAGTCCAGCTCATGCTAACCTATTTTTTCAAGCCTTTTGGGGAGCCTTATTTTGCCTTCCTTTTGGATTTTCATTTACCGCATTACGCTTCTCAACTTTAACCTTAGGATTAATCGGTGCGATTGGTACTTACCTGCTGCTTAGAGAAGTTAATGCCAATCAGAAAATCTCTTTGTTGGGCGCTTTGCTGGTAGTGGTTAATCCTCTATACTTTGGATTAGCTAACAGCTTTATGACCGACGTTCCTTTTCTGGCTTTAAGTATCCTATCTTTCTATTTTCTGATCAGGGGATTGAAGCGGGAATCAATAAGTGAAGTTATTCTGGGTCTTTGCTTAGTTTATGTCAATATTTTGATTCGCCAGTACGCAATAGTGATTCTTTTATCATTTGCCCTGGCATACTCGTTTAAAAAAAGATTTAAAATAAAGTTTTTGTTTGCTAGTTTTGTCATATTTTCTTCAGGGATTTTACTGCATAGATTTTATCAAAACTGGCTTTATTCTACCGGTCGCACTCGCTTAATACCAGAGAATGTGTTAAGTACACGACAATTAGATTTTCGCAACCACATTATCATGATTTCACTGATATACATAGGTTGTTTTATTTTCCCTATTATAGCGATCTTTTTCGTAAAAAAATTAAAAGAAATATCTCGCCGACAGAAAACCATAACGATCTTGATTATATCTAGCTTTTTTGTTGTCGTGATGGGTAGATTGATTTGGCGACGCCAAACTATGCCATTGATTGGAAATGTCCTAGCTTATTTTGGCTTAGGTCCTTTCACACTTCGATATCCTGATCCCTTGAAGGTAAGTTATCCACCCTATTCCCTTGGTTTAAAAATATTTTGGTTGATAATCACGGCTATGGGTGTCCTTGGGGCGCTTTTATTGCTTTACTACTTATGTTTAGCAATCATTCAAACTTTTTCAGAATCGGAAAAATGGTTAAAAGTACTAATACTTTCAGCAATATTGATATATATTTTTCTTTTTGGAGTAAGTTATCCCCTCGATCGTTACCTTTTGTTTCTTTTACCATTATTTATGGTGCTTTTAGTGATTTCAAATAATTATATTAACGAGCAAGATATTGGCCAAAAAATAACTGCTTTTGCCTTGACAATGACCTTTATTTGGGGCGGATTTACTATGGCGGCAACCCATGACTACTTAGCCTGGAATCGAACTCGGTGGCAGGCATTAAATGATTTGATGGAGCAGGGAGTTACTCCTGAATATATTAATGGTGGACACGAATTTAATAGCTGGTATTTAAACGATCCAAAATATCCGAGGAAGCGGGGTAAAAGTTACTGGTCGGTAAATCGTAATGACTACATGATTTCTTCTGGATTGCTCGAAGGTTATAAAGAAGTCAAACGCTATCCTTTTGCAAGATGGCTGCTTTTAAAGCAAGATAATGTTTTTGTTCTCCATAAGATTGCTGAAGATAAAACTAATGGGACTTAAACGCTCAATAAAGATCAAATCGAGTATAATCGCTGCCGAGTCGGCACTTGACGTTGAGAGAGCGGCGATCAAAGAGACAACCCCGGCGGCGATGCCTCCTTGCTTTGACCGATGGTGTGGGCGTTTTGACAATTGCTTCAAGAGCGATCGCTCTGTCGCTGGTAGGGTGCGTTCCCTGATGCAATCCTTGTTACTCCATCGTTTGATCATGGGGAACGCACCCTATTTAGGGGCTGCTGAAAAAGTTTTTCGTGGGGGCAGGGTGTGGGGTGTGGGGTGTGGGGTGTAGGGTTTTACCGATTTTGAGGTAGTCAGTTACCTAATTTTCAGGGAAAAAGTACCTGAATTTTACCCCCGATCCCTCCAA
>NZ_JASJFG010000997.1:0-2753 GCF_030065375.1 Microcystis sp. M49636_WE2
AATTTGCCCTGTATTTACTTTCTAGTCTGCTAGGTTTTGTAAATGCAAGAATAGGCGGTGAGAATGCGTCTTAGCTTATCAGTGATGATACGGGCTGCCTATCTTCGCTCGGATTTGGATCTTCAGTTCACTGATAACTGATAAGTCTCCCGAACCAGCAATTACTTTTTGATTTTGGGCTTGACGTAAGCGGTCACGGATTAAGATAATCTAACAAGTATGTACGACAATGAAATCCTAGACCCTAGCAACTCCTTAAATAATCCTCTCGATGGGAGCGATCCGGATCAAGCAGCGGAAATCCCCCCCGATCCAGAGGAAATGCTCTCATTGCTTACTTCTGATCATCTGAGCGAGAGAATGATCGCGGCCCGCGCCTTTTGTGAATTGCGTGACGAAAGAGCGATCGCTCCTTTACTAGAGATGTTAAGCGATGTCTGTCCCCTAGTGCGTGTCAGTGTCGCCTACGCTTTGGGCCGAAATCCCAGTCTTAGCGCCGTGGAGCCTTTAATCGATCTACTGGCCAGAGATTGGAATGGTTACGTCAGAAAAGGGGTAGTTTGGGCCCTGGGTAACTGTGGCGACCGCAGAGCGATCGAGCCTTTGGTTCATGCTCTCAAAACCGATATTTCGGCGGTGCGATTATGGGCCGCCAGTAGTTTGGCCCAGATTGCCAAGGTCAATTATGAAGATATCATCACCGTGTTGCCGCCTTTAATTGAAGGATTGCGCCGAGATTTAATCGCAGCGGTGCGGAGTAATTGCGCTTGGTCAATTGGTCAATTATGCCGAGAATTGCCCTTCAATGTGATTTATGCCACGGCGATCGATGCTTTGATCGAGGCCTTGGTGGAAGATGAGGATTTAGGTGTCAAGGAAGATGCGAGAGGTGCTTTATTAAAAGTGGGCGACCCGAGAGGATTACAATTGATCGAGGAATTAGAGCTTGAAGGAATTATCTAAACCGCTAATTTTGGGCGTTACGGGGGCATCAGGGCTGATTTATGCCGTGCGTACCCTCAAATATCTACTTTTAGCCGACTACACGATCGATCTAGTGGCTTCCAAATCAGCTTACACTGTCTGGCAAGCGGAAGATCAGACGCGGATGCCTCCAGAACCGGAACTGCAAGAACAATTTTGGCGCAGCCAATGCGGGGTGATGGAAAGGGGAAAATTACGCTGTCATCGTTGGGGGGATGTGGGGGCAACGATCGCCAGTGGTTCCTATCGCACCCTTGGTATGGTAATTATTCCCTGTAGCATGAGTACAGTGGCTAAATTAGCGGGGGGGTTAAGTTCCGATTTGCTAGAAAGAGCGGCGGATGTGCAGATTAAGGAGGGCAGAAAATTGGTTTTAGTGCCGCGAGAAACCCCTTTTAGTTTAATTCATCTGCGTAATTTAACCACTTTAGCCGAGGCGGGCGTTAGAATTGTGCCAGCAATACCGGCATGGTATCACCATCCCCAATCGATCGAGGATTTGGTCGATTTTGTCATCGCTCGTACTCTCGATCAGTTAGATATCGATTGTGTGGCCATTAATCGCTGGCAAGGACATTAACAGTTATCAGTTATCAGTGATCAGTGGATAGTGGACAGTGGTTAGTGGTTAGTGGGAAAGCATCTCATTTATGCAAGTGAGTAATTATACTTATCCATAAAACTGGTTTCTAGCAAGGCTTTCAAAATAGCTTGACATAAAAACCTGATTGAGATGCTCCCGTGGTTAGTTAGTGGTTAGGGACCTGCGCTTTGATAATGTACCTTTTGGGCGAACGCAGTTCGCCCCTACATTGTGGACAAAATCCGTTACTGTAGGGGCGCAAAGCTTGCGCCCTCCGATCGATTGGGATATTATTCCCACGCAAGTCCCTTAGTGATTGATCACTGATCACTGTTTACTGATCACTGTTTACTGAATCACTGAATCAAGGGAGGTAAAAATGGGCTGGATTATGGTCTTATTTGCGATCGCTGTGGGCGGATTACTGATCTGGCAGAATCTGGGGGCGATCACTTTGGTCTTTTTTGGCGGTATTATGACGGTAAAACTGCCCCTAGCGGTCTGGGTGTTACTTTTTACCCTAGCGGGAATTATCAGTGGTTTAACCCTGCAATTTCTCTATAGTTTTGGTCGTCCTGTGGCTGCCCCAAAAGCTTCCCCTCGTATAGGAAATAATCCTACAGTCCCACCGCCATCTCCCCGACCTACCTATATTCAAGATTCTGCTCCGTCTCCACCGAGTAACGATTGGGAAAGAGATAGCGGTGATGATTGGAATTTTGATACACCCCCCGAAAAACCGACGATCATTCAGGAGCGGGAAGAATTCCCGCCTAGGGTGGCTGATAGGGAAAAAGTTGATTTTGTCAAGCCTCCTAGTGACAGTTCTCAAACCGGCTCGGTTTATTCCTATAGTTACCGCACAGCCAAACAGACTCGCGGGGAAAAGGCCGATCAAGTGTACGATGTCAATTATCGGATTATTACACCCCCCGCCCAAGATCAAAACCAAGATCGGGAGGTAAACAAAGGGGATGAAGAGGAGTGGATTTAACTTTGACAGAGACAGAACCAGTGCTGATCAGCTAAAAATTGCTAAAAAGACGTTGACACTCCCCGCTCTAAAGAGACGGGGATTCTTGGTTCACAGAGATTACTTGCTTAGACAGAATTGCTTCTGAAAAAGTAGAGGTATTCTCTCCCCAAGCGTTTATTGGATCGAGCCCAAAGGTTCCGGTATGCCCTA
>NZ_JASJFG010001027.1:0-1446 GCF_030065375.1 Microcystis sp. M49636_WE2
ACGCAAGAACTATATTTCCTCAGATTACAACAACAAACAACAGCAAACCAGTGGTAGCAGCCGATAGTCGAGGGAAAGACACAAAAAACCGACTATTTAGGTGATATTAAAGCGACCACTGGTATTTTATCTTAACCTAACCGGTTCTGTAACTCCGTGATCGTCCCCGTCTCACATTTTGTAGTGGTGCAAAATTAATTTCCATCCATCCAGAAGTATAACCTAATACCATTTCTCTAAATGAAAACTACACATCGAATTTAAATCCCCCTTTAAGTTCCCCTTTTTAAGGGGCATTTAGGGGGATTAAACTTCTGTAGTCAGACTTTGGAGAATTGGTATAAATTAGGGCTTGCTGAATAATGGTAAAACCCTTTTTAATCTTTCAATAGGATTAGTTTGATCGAACATTTGGGTACAAACCCTTCCTTTAGTGTAGGGTCGGGCAGCTTTAAATAAATATGTATTGTCAACTTAAGGAATTTTGTATTAAGATGTTGATACTCGGTCAAGCATTGTCAAAATGTTTGTACTAAAATACAAAGTTAAGCCAAAACCTAATCAGATAGAAGCCATTAATGAGGCAATACGGACAACCCAATTTGTTCGGAATAAAGTCCTGCGTTATTGGATGGATAATCCTGGTGTTGGCAAAACAGAGTTATTTCGGTACAACACAGCATTAAGAAAAGAGTTTAAATTTGTTGATGATTTAAACTCCCATGCTTGCCAGACTGCTGTAGAAAGAACCTTGCGGGCAATTACTCGGTTTTACGATAATTGCCAAAATAAAGTTAAAGTAAAGAAAGGCTACCCTAAGTTTAAAAAACATTCCCATTCCGTAACGGGCAGAAACTGCTGAACAACGAGGGCAAATGCTAGAGGCGAAATTGCGAGCCTTGCAGGTAGAATTAGATTAAATTAACCTAGTTTCTGGAGCGGACAAGACAGCTTTTTTTTCTCAAGTACAAAGACACAAAGTTATACTAAAGGGTTTCTCTCACCATTAAGATAACTGCTATAATGTATTCGCCAACTCTAAGTGGTCGAACAAAATTAAAGTTAACCGTGAGGCAAGGGAATAACCCAGAGGCAATAGTCAAGGCTCTCAGCTTTATTAATGTTTCTTAATACAAACGTATTTGTTGAGAGGGTTTCCGAGCAAATATGAAGCGTAAACTGATTAGGCATCGTCCCTAATTCCTGATGCTGACTGGGGATAACTGCCATGGGTTCCACTACTTAGAAAAAATTACCAAGTTTGTGTTGATCCCTCAAGGAGAAATTTTTATGGAAATATCTCGTCCTAATCAAGCAGAATTAACCGCCGAAGAACATCAGGAACTAGAAAAGTTGCGCGCTATTATCGAACAGGCTAGTGTTGATGGCGTGATCACTCAAGGGGAAAGGGAAAGAATTGCTCTAGCTATGAGGTCTGATGGTAAA
>NZ_JASJFG010000045.1:0-1322 GCF_030065375.1 Microcystis sp. M49636_WE2
GAACTGCTGAAAACCCTAGTAGAATTAACCGTTGCCGCACCTAGTAGTTTCAACATCCAAGATTGGCGAATTATTTTAGTACAAGATGAGGCACAAAAGGCCGCTTTAGCCGAGGCCGCTTGGGGACAAAAGCAAATTATCCAAGCGCCGGTTACTTTTGTTTTCGCTGCCGATGCTGCCGCAGGAGGAGGAGATCTAACTCCTATCTATGAACAGGCTCTCAGTACAGGTGCCTGGAGCGAAGGCACGGTAAAATATTTCAAACAGGCAATCCCGGGATTTCAAAAGGATTTGGGCGAAAAAACCCGGGAATACGCGATTAAAGATGCCATGATCGCCGCTACTCATCTGGTTTTAGCTGCTGAAAGTCTCGGTTTATCTAGTTGTTTTCTCAACGGTTGGATCGAGGACAAGGTAAAAGCTGTGATCGGTGCTGCCGATCATCCCCATCTGGCGATCGCTGTCGTCGTTCCCATCGGTTACGCAGCGGAACCGCGGCTTAATCCGGGGCGTTTACCCTTAGATTACAATGTTTTTGTGGATCGCTTGGGTAATCCCTATCAAATCTGAACTCTATTAACTGGATTCAATCTTGTTTTAATCGCTGTTTTGACCGGTGGTTGAGTAGTTGCTATCGGTTTCGGTTGGCAGGGGTTGGCGTTGCTGATTTGAGATAGGAATCTTCTGGCAAACTAACTTTTAGATAGGATGGCACGGTTGACATTCATAGCTTGATTCAGCAACGCCTTGTATTGTGGCAAAATTAACAATTTAATCTGCATCAAGCTGCGCTAATACTGCCGACATCGATCTTAATTTTTTCACAAGATATAAGGTTAATTATTTGTATAAGAAGTCCCTAAGAACCTTATTCATACCAAATCTCAGAACTTCCCGCACATTTTTCGTCTCTAAATAACCATTGTTGAAACACTTGTTCTCTCCCATCATGAGGGGCAACAATCTGATAAACTTTTAGGTATTTTTTAGCAATTCTCTGGCTGCCCTTGCTGGTTAATTTATAACCTAACAAGTTTAAAAAATGACGAATAATCGTCAGAGGACGGGAACTATTAGAGAGGTTAATCTTGGTGATAGTTTTAATCTCGTTACGGTTTTTAATGGCGATTTCGGCCATTTTTTGTAAATCGGCATCATGATTATTTAATTCTCTTTCAGGGTTAGCTAATAATACGGGAATTCCCAACAATTCTAACGTCCCGATAATCACTCCTAATTGACTACTATTAAAATCGGGAATAAATAAACTTCCGTGACCTGATTCTATCAGTTTACGCGCAATTAAAGCATCTCGATCACAC
>NZ_JASJFG010000476.1:0-3068 GCF_030065375.1 Microcystis sp. M49636_WE2
ATTGGCTGAGTTGTAGAGATTTTTAGACTGCCAAGATAAATTATCTATCTCAGCCCAGAATCGATGTCCTTTCTTGATAATGTGTCTTTCTGCTACTAACATATTATCCGTTGTCTTTTAACTCAGCGTCGGGTTTTGAAGGGTTGTCATCCGTTGTGATAATTGTACCAGAAGGCAATTGATAGCCTGTTAAATTCCCTTGTTTCCACCACCTCCAAGCCGTTCGATAACTTATTCCTGTTTTTTTGCCTAGTCCGATAGTTTTGTCTGTACATATTACCATGAATGACTATATATGACCATATTTGTATTTAAACTTTACAATACCCCAGTTTCCGCTGCCGCTAATTTTACCGGCGGCTTTTAACCGATATTTTAGTTAAGTTTTGAGTTATTATTGACCATTGGTTAGCGGTTGACAACATTTCTCCTCAGGCTGCCAATTCCCCGACTCTCCCACTTACTTTTTATTTTTTACTGACTCGTACCATGTTAGACCTAAAGCAAATTAGAGAAAATCCAGAGGAAGTGCAGAAACGCTTAGATAGTCGGGGAGGTAGTTATGATATTGCCCCTATTATCCAGTTAAATCAACAACAGAAGGCTTTAGAGTTAGAACGCAGCAGTTTACAGGCCCGGGGTAACGAAATCGGTAAACTGGTGGGACAAAAAGTGAAAAGTGGCAGCGATGTCAACAGTCCCGAAATTTTGGCAATGAAAACAGAAGGAAACGAGATTAAAAGTAAACTAGCTCAATTAGAACCGCAGGAAAAAGCCATTAAAGCGGCCATTGACCAAAAAATCTTAGATTTACCCAATTTACCCAGTGAAACCACTCCCATCGGTAAGGATGAACGGGAAAATGTCGAAGTCAGACGCTGGGGAGAAGAATATAAACCCACCAACCCGAATATTTTGCCTCACTGGGAAATTGGGGAAAAATTGGGCATTTTAGACTTTGAACGGGCAGTAAAGATCGCCCAGAGTCGTTTTGTTAATCTTATCGCCCTCGGGGCAGCCCTAGAAAGAGCTTTAATTAATTTTATGCTCGATCGCCATATTGTCGCCGGTTATACAGAAGTTTTACCGCCAATTCTGATCAATAGTGACTCCCTGCGCGGGACGGGACAACTGCCGAAATTTGCGGAAGAAAGCTTTAAATGTCGAGATGATGAGCTTTGGTTAGCACCAACGGCAGAAGTACCCGTAACTAACCTCTATCGCGATGAAATCCTCTCATCGGAGCAATTACCGATCAAACACTGTGCCTATACCCCTTGTTTTCGTCGAGAAGCGGGCAGCTATGGCAAGGATACGAGGGGCTTGATCCGTTTGCATCAATTTAATAAGGTGGAAATGGTCAAAATCGTCCATCCTGACGCTTCTGCTCAGGAACACGAAAGTTTAGTCGCTAATGCGGAGGCAATCCTGCAAGCTTTACAGTTGCCCTATCGCGTGATTGAATTGTGTACTGGTGACTTGGGTTTTTCGGCGGCCAAATGTTATGACTTAGAAGTGTGGCTACCTTCGGCTAATACCTATCGGGAAATTTCCAGTTGTTCTAATTTTAGAGACTTTCAGGCACGACGGGCAAATATTCGCTTTAAAGAAAAAGGACAAAAAGGCACTAATTTTGTCCACACCCTCAACGGTTCGGGATTAGCGATCGGTCGTACTATGGCCGCTGTCCTAGAAAATTATCAACAGCCGGACGGGACAGTAAAAGTGCCGGAAGTGCTGCAACCCTATCTAAAACGGGAAGTTATTTGTTAAATTTTCTAAAAATGCTTGACAAAATGTCTATATAGGGTTTGCTGAATAAATCTAAAAACCTTGTTGGGTAAGACTTTTAGACCTTTTGTCAATCAAAAAGTACCGGATATGGGAGTGATCAGGGGGAAAATTCAGGTACTTTTTCCCTGAAAATTAGGTAGTTGACCACCTGAAAATCGGTAAAACCCTACACCCCACACCCCACACCCTGCCCCCAAGAAAAACTTTTTGCCGCAAACCCTATATAGTGCATTTGAAAAAGTTGCGCTTAACCCCACTCTAGAATTGCCTGTTTTAAGGCTCCTTCGGGCAAATTGGCGGGATCAAAAGACTCACCCGCTTCTATTCTGGCTAAAGCTTCAAAAAAAGCCCTCACACCACTGGCAGGTCCCGATGGGTGGTCCATAATTCCGGTTCCCGCATTGAGGATAACATTACGTCCGTAATCCCCAAGGACCTGGGGAACAATACCGGGACGAATACCGGCCGAGGGAACCGGAAAAACGTTTCTATCGCGCAAAATATCGCGAATTTTGCCCTCCTCCCGGGGATCGAAGGGTAAACTACCGTAAGCGGCGGGATATAGCACCGCATCGGCTCCTGCGTGGGCCATCATCGTCCCCAAAACCACAGAATAGGCTAATCCCGTATCAGTACCGGCACACATCGCCCCAGCAAAGGCAGGATGGGCGAAAATAGGAACATCGATCGCCGGATCACTGGCTAAAGCTTCTAAAACGGAAAAACCGTAGGTAAGAACGTTTAATAACAGGGCATTAGCCCCATGTTTCACCAATAAACGGGCTTTTCTCTGCAATTCGTCCGCTTTTCCAGTGACATTGACCGCATAGAGAACATTTCTACCGGTTTGCTGCCGCACTTCCTCCAAAACTCGGCGACAACAATCTAGGCGCTCGTGGGTGGGAGCCACGGGAAGATCCGCCATGATTTCATCATCTTTAATCACGTCTAAGCCAGCAAAAGCCACTTCTCGCAGGATATCGGCGTGATCTTGCGCTGATAGTCCTAAAGCGGGTTTAAAAATTGCCATAACTAGAGGTCGATCATAAACCCCCAAACGTTGCCTAATTCCTGTGATTCCCAGCTTGGCTTTTGTGCCGTAGCTTTCGGGGAGATACACCCCCACCACTTTTCCGGCTCCAGCCATGGAATATTTGCCGAAAATCATGGTTAAAAGACTGGCGATGTCATTTTCAACGTTTATCTGGGGAAAACGCACCCTAGCCACCTTATAACCGTCGGCTTCCTCCCTGATCCCCACCACTTCCGCTAGG
>NZ_JASJFG010000630.1:0-14631 GCF_030065375.1 Microcystis sp. M49636_WE2
ATCAACCCTACAATAAATCAACCCTACAATAAATCAACCCTACAATAAATCAACCCTACAATAAATCAACCCTACAATAAATCAACCCTACAATAAATCAACCCTACAATAAATCAACTCTAGGGGGTTTGGGGGGTTCTACCCCCCAAAAACTTGGATTGAGCAATAAAATCGCAAGTAATACTCAATCCCTTGAGTATCAAGAAAGGCACTCCTACCCCCAAAGGGTAGGGTTGATTCATGAATCAACCCTACATTACTTAACGAGTACGGAGGGAGTCGAACCCCCGACACCCAGGACCGGAACCTGGTGCTCTATCCTCTGAGCTACGTACCCACGATAAAATACTATTACATTATACCACTAGCCGGCGCAGTAGAGTAGAAATTTCCCATGACTAGCGATCGCTCTTTAAAATTACTTATCAGTAACGATGACGGTATTTCCGCGCTAGGAGTCCGCACCCTTGCCAACACCCTCGCTGCCGCCGGTCATCAAGTCACCGTAGTTTGTCCCGACGGCGAGCGCTCTGCCACCGGTCATGGCTTAACCTTACACCATCCCATCCGGGCCGAACAGGTGGAAGGAATTTTTCACCCCGATGTGATTGCCTGGTCCTGCTCGGGAACTCCCGCCGATTCGGTAAAATTTGCCCTTAGTGCCGTCCTCAAAGAGCGTCCCGATTTAGTTTTAGCCGGCATTAACCACGGGTCTAATCTCGGTACTGATATCCTCTATTCTGGCACGGTTTCCGCGGCCATGGAGGGATTAATCGAAGGTATTCCCAGTATTGCCGTTAGTCTGGCCAGTTTTAAAGCTTGTGATTTCCAACCGGCTGCGGATTTTGCCCTCACTTTAGTCAGGAAAGTTACCCTTAACCCTTTTCCTGTTCCCACTTTACTCAATGTCAACGTCCCTCCGGTTAGTAGTGGCGAAATCAAGGGAGTGAAAATCACTAGGCAGGGATTGCGACGCTACGAGGAAACCTTCGAGAAAAGACTGGACCCCAGGGGTAAAAGTTATTACTGGTTAATTGGGGAAGTGGTGGAAGATATCGAACAACCGGACTACAGCCATTTACCCCCGGAAGTGCCTACGGATGTACGCGCTATTGGCGAGAATTTTATCACCATCACGCCCCTACAATACAATTTAACTGATGTACAGGGTTTTCAACATTTGCACCGGAATTCTTGGCTTGATTGAGGAGCATCTCATGATATTCTGATTCAATCATTAGCGTTTGAGAGCCTATGTCCCCTCAATTTAATTTTCAAGAAAACGAACTCGAAGAAGCGGATGTCATAACCCTCTGGGATGAGCAAGGTCGATCACTAGACTGTTATATTGAGAATGCCTATGAAACCGATGACCTTACCTATATGCTTCTTGTCCCCGTGGATACCCCGGTGATGATTCTAGCTTGGGACGAGGAATCGGAGGAAGAAGAATCTGATGCCTTCTTAATCGAAGATAGCGAGGAAATCGAGCGGGTTTTTGCGGATGCTAAGGCAGTTTTAGCAGAATTAGACCTATTGCTCAAACCCACTGCTCACACTTTAACCGTTAGTGGTGAATTGCCTCCCCTAGAAGAAGATAATGTTCTCAGTTTAGAAATCGATAGCGATGCTCCTTCCTCGTCATCAGAGCCGGAAGAATTGCAATTTCTCGCCAGTTTCTTTTCCGAAGACCAAAAATACTCGATTTACAGTCCCCTTGCTCCTTTGTTATTCTTAGCTGTCGGTGATGGGGAAGGGAAAGTTGAATTAGTTTCCCCCGATGATGACGGTATGGGACCAATTCTAGAGGAACTTTTGTTTGATGAACTCGATTAATTACTTGATTTTACCAAATCCGCCGGGCAAAACTTTTGATAAATCTAGTCACAGTATATCTTTCGGGATTTCATCATCATTGCGATTAACACGGATTTGGTATTTTTTCTTTAAATTACGGCGTTTATCATAAAGATGAAGTATAACCTAACTTGGTATTAACGACCGGCTCCTGTCTCCCGAAAATAAAAACCTTATACCTCACTATTAAGATAAATGCTATATCACCACAACTAGGGGAGAGCTTTAAAGATTAGCTATTTTTCTGGTGATAGTGAGGATGAAAGGTTTCCAAGCAAGACTGATTAAATAACCCAATCCTGCCACTAAAATAATTGTCGCCCCCGAGGTGAGATTTAAACTATAGGATAACCATAAACCAACCAAAGTAAAGACAATTCCTAAGATAATCGCTAGGACCATCATTGCCTTCATATTTTTAACAAATTGTCCACTGATAGCCGCAGGAATAGTTAACAAAGCAATTACCATAATTAATCCTACTACCTGCATTACTGCCACAATAGTTAAAGCGGTTATTCCCATTAAACCTAAATAAATTATCTCCACGGGAATATTACGAATAATCGCAAAAGTTTCATCAAAAGATATGGCTAACAACTCTTTATAAAAGATACTAACTAAGGTTATAATTAATATATCTATGCCCGCCATTATCCATAAATCATCCCTCGGTACAGTTAAAATACTACCAAAAAGATAACTCATTAAATCAGCTTTATACCCGGGGGTTAAATCAATAAAAATTACCCCAATCGCCATACCAATCGCCCACATCACCCCGATTAAAGTATCGGCTCTCTCGCGGATGCGACGCTGTAAAAACCCCATGCCTAAAGCCGAAAAAAAGGTAAAAAATATCGCCCCCACCAGAGGATTAATACCAAAAAAATAACCGATTCCTATCCCTCCATAGGCAGCATGAGCGATTCCCCCACTGATAAAAACCACGCGATTAACTACTACTAAAGTACCCACAATCCCACAGGCAATACTAACTAATATTCCTGCGGCAATCGCATGGCGCATAAAATCAAATTGTAAAGCCTCTAGCATAGGGAATTATGAATTATGAATTAGGGAATTATGAATTATGAATTATGAATTATGAATTATGAATTAGGGTGTGGGGTGTGGGGTGTGGGGTGTGGGGTGTGGGGTGTGGGGAGCTTTTTCAGTAAACAGTAAACTCAAAACTCACATCTGATAACTGATAACTGATAACTGATTATTGATAACTTTCAATTACTTGACGAAAATCGCTTTTTTGTTTGACTCCGCGCATTTCCTTGACTAATTCCCGGTCCTTAAAGAATTGTACCGTGGGAGTCCCAGTTACTTGACCCATTTTGGCAATTTCCAGGTCAGCTTCGATGTCAATTTCCACAAAATAAATTTTGCCATCGTACTCATCGACCACTTTATCTAAAATCGGTTTCAGGGTTTTACAGGGGCCACAGGTGGGAGAAACATATTTTACCATTAACAAGCGATCGCCGTCGTGGAATAATTTCCGCAAAGCATAACCCCCAACGTGACGGGTTTTGTTAATATCAAAAGTTTCCTCCGTATCGGCCGGGGTTTCGCTAACGGTTTTCGTCTCGTAATGTTCAGAACTGGCTGATTGACGGTATTCTTGGATTAAATTATGCTCCGATAACCATCTTTCTGCCAATAACGCCGCCATACACCCCGTACCTGCGGCAGTGATTGCCTGACGGTATTCGTGGTCCTGCACATCTCCGGCGGCAAAAACCCCCTCGACGCTGGTAGCAACAGTCCCCGGTTTGACTTTCACATAACCCACCTCGTCTAATTCTAGTTGTCCTTGGAATAGGGAAGTATTGGGAGTGTGACCGACGGCATAAAATAACCCTCTAACGGCTAATTCGCTGATTTCTCCCGTTTGCGAGTTTTTAATGCGTAGTCCTGCCATTTTACTGTCTGTACCGAACACATCCAGTGCTTGGGTGTGAAAATGAACGGTAACTTTCGGATTATTTAACACCCGGTCCTGCATTGCTTTCGAGGCACGCATCGCTTCCCCGCGTATCAATAAATGGACGTGAGAGCCGTATTTAGTTAAATATACGGCTTCTTCGGCTGCGGAGTCACCGCCACCAATGACAGCGAGGTTTTCCTCTCTAAATATCGGTGTAGCACCGTCACAGATAGCACAAGCGGAAATCCCGTTACTCCAGAATTGGGCCTCGCTGGGTAATCCTAAGCGTTTGGCAGTGGCTCCCGTGGCGATAATAATACTATTGGCCTTAACTTCCCGGTCCGTGGAACGAATGGTAAAAGGACGCTGACTTAAATCCACCGAGATAACATCTTCGGTATAGCATTGGGTCCCCCATCTTTCGGCCTGTTCCTTCATTCTTTCCATCAGCTTCGGACCGGTGATTCCTTCGGGAAAACCGGGGAAATTTTCTACTTCTGTGGTGGTCATCAATTGTCCCCCCGGAATGCCTCCCGCTTGGAAACCCTCAAACATCAAGGGTTTTAAGTTCGCACGCGCCGCATAAATCGCCGCCGTATATCCCGCCGGTCCCGAACCAATAACGACTAAATTCTCGACAGTCATAACCGTAAATGCAACTCATAACGACTACGCTTTTTATTATAACAGATAATGTCGGGTGGGTTAGACGACGATAAGTTAGATAGTTTACCTTAATATTCCCCATCACCGACTCTACCAGTGGGTGAAGTCTGCCGCAAATTGAGATAGGGATAACAGCTTAATGCGGGTATCTTGAGCGACTTTTTGGCGCATTTGGGCGGTATTATATCCCCAATCGGCTAAATATAAGCCCACATCGTTTAAATCTGCTTGTTGCTGCACTAATTCCAACGCATCGAGACGATCCTCGACAAACCACAAATTAGCGGGAGATTCTGGTAAATCAGCCAGTATTTGCTGAATAGTCAGGTATTTCGGCTGTTTAATTTCCTTGCCAATTAATCTCGCTGCCGGAAAATTAATTGCTACTTTTTGTAACAATTGCTTGACAAAACGACTTTCTTTTGTAGTGATGATATAGACCAAAAAATCCGAGTCTAAAAGAGAGGCCAGGCGATCGATCGCGGGTTGATAAAATCGGTGTAAAGTTAACCAAGACTCTAGATCCGACTCAATCCATTGATCCCTAAGACCATCGAGAGCATTTGAGAGAACTTTTTTCGCTATTTTCTCCCTTTCTAGCAGATTTTGCCGAATTAACGGCCAATTATTTAAAGCTTCCTCGTCGGGAATATCGAGAACGAGCGATCGCAACAGTAAAGGCATTTCCCAACCGGTTTCGATAACGGGACGAAGTTGCGAAAACCTCGGGAAAAAATCCTCGGGAATTATTTCTGGCCAAAGGGTTTCATAGGTGCGTTTGCTAATCTGAAAATACTCGATCATGCCATCACAAAGAACACCATCAAAATCGAGTGCTAGAATACGGGGGGATTGACTCATAAATGCTGGTTTAATCTCAATAATGGCAGTATAGCGCAGCTATTAGCTATTCTTTGCTTCATCGTTGACATAACATAGCTGTCTGATGATTTCGGTGACAGAATTTTTCAATCCCTCTACATGAATCCAGCCCACATATACAGCATATACAATATTTTGATGATTGTCCTGTATATAAACATGATGGACACGATATAAATCTGAGCTTAAATAAATATAACCACTGGCATCTTTAAATTTACCTTCTAGTAATATTTTTTCTTTTAAAGGTTTCATTTTTGCCAGATTTTTAGTCACTCCAGATATTTTGTCTATTCTTTCTATGGCAAGATCAACACAAGTGTTATTACTGTAACTATTGCCATGATTATAATCCTGCTGATCAAAATAAATTGTCTCTACGATATTTTTGGCCACTTTATCTGATGCTAGGTAATAGGTATGAGCATTAAGGGAATTCAATACTACGGCAGCAATTTCTACAGAATCAAAAATATTGCCAGTCGCTTCTAGATAATAATCGCTCATTAAAATCTTGGATACATCGGTTATAGAATCAAAAAGAGGACGAATTGGATAAGCGATAATATCGGAGGAATTAATCAGATTATTCCAGAGCAAACGCTGGCCTTGATGCTGGCTAATAAATTTTTCAATTTGATTGGTATCAATGCCTAGAGTTAGATTTAAAAATGGGATCGGTGAACCCATTGTTGTCACACTAGATAGGGAAAGTTTGCCCCGTTCTTTACCGATAAGATTACGAATTTCATGAGCGGGATCCTTAGGATCAAAACGCTCAGAAAATAACAGATCCCAAAGGATTACAGTACCCAAAGAATGGGCGACTATATGTAATTCGGTTTCCTGGGGATAAGCTTGAACAAGATCGATTAATTGATCGGCAATAATGCGGCGAATTTGTTTTCCTCGATCGCTGCCTAAATAGCTAAATGCGTCACCGATAAAATAAGATAAATACTCTTTTCTAAAGTTTTGATAGCGAAAGGATTGCTCGGGGTTAAAATTACTATTTTTCTGTTTTTGTGTCTGTAATTCTTGCTCGATATCTCGCCATAACTTTTCGGTTCCTTTGAGAACATTTCCCCAAAACCCTGCATAACAGTAGGGAATAATCTGATTTTTGCGTTTACATTCTTCTTCAATTAGTTTAATTAATTTATTGGCATAACTAGCATCTCTTGTGGCCACTCCATGAATAAAGTAAATAAGCATAATAGATTTATCTCAATAAGCGGTGATCGGAATCTCTCTTAATATACCCTTCTAGCTTCAGAAAAATATCAGGATAGAGCCAGATATAGTAATATATAATTAATGCGATTTGTCAAGAGATGGTGGAGTGATTATTTAGGTTCTCTTTCGACTGACCAATCCTCTGAGGATAATCCCATAGTTTCTACTACTTTTACACAAAAATAGTGGATATCTTTGGCCGAAAAATTAGTTTCTACTATAAAAACATTATTTTCAAGTTTTTGAGGTCGGCGAAATTTTGTGTCATCTTTCGATAAAAAGCGAGGAAACTCTAGCACAATCTCTTGAAACTTTTCAGGGTCTAGATCGTAGAGAGTATTCAAGGTAAAAATTAGTACATCTTTCCAAGTTTTTACTGTTTGTTGTTTACCACGAATAATTAGTTTTTTGGGTTTTGTATCCTTGACAGATGCAGTTTCATTGACCGGCAGCGAATCATCGCCAAAATAACTCCAAATTTTTATAACACGGTCGGCCAAATATTCAGCACGTTGTTCGATATCTTCTTTTTGCCATGAGTTAATACTATCAAAGTATTTATTAATTTCAAGATGGCTTTTATGGAGTTCTTCTTTCTTGTGAGAAAAATCTTTATCCGCCAGTTCTCCATTATAAGCCGTCAGGGTTAAATTACCTAAAGTATGCACAAGAAGTTGATGGGTAATATCTGCATCTGTTCCCAAATAATCTCTCCACTTATCATTTAGTTTTTGCGGCATAATATGTTCAATAGTCAGGCGAGAATCACTTAAATCTACAGTTTCTCGATGACCAAAAGATTCTTCGATCGCACCGAGAATAATTTTCGCTTTTTCGCTGCGATTTCCTCCGTATAGTTTGATGGTTATTAACTTTTCTTTAAAATCATTATCTTTTGGGTAGTCTTTCTTTTGAAGAGAGATTTTTAATCTTTTAATAAAAGGTTCAGAGTTTAAAGCAGCATCTTTTTGAACTTGGGAATATAGTAAAGCAAAAGTTTTATTAAGTCCGCGAGTCTGAATACCACAAACAAAACGACGGACAAGAAAGTTTTCAAGGGTTTTTAAAACCTCTATAAAGTCCTTTTCAGATAATTTGCTATTTCCCCAGTCATCATAACAATTTAAAAGAAATGGATAGATAGTAGAGACCTCTAGACGCTGAAAAGAATCGAGATATTTACGAATACTAGAATTATTTTCCAGCCTGGGAGTGATTAGTTTGGCATAATACATGGAAAATGTATATAAGTCCTCTATATAGAGAGCGGGATTATTATCAGCTAGTTTATTTTTAAAGGCAGAATAAATTTCGTTATTTCTAATTTCTGCCCCACTTTTTGATAAATAGTGACGGATAAATTCTGTTAAATTATCTCCTAATTTTTCCTGCATCGGCAGCCAGTATCTATCATATAGTGTCTGTTGCTCCTCTTGACGAACCTTCATAAATAAATGATTACGAATTAAATCGGCCTCAGTTAAAGGCTGCCCCGTGGCATTCAAACTTTCAAATACTAGGTAGGGATCGTCGTCATTACCAAGAGTTATATTGACCAAAGATAAGTGATTACAGATAACTTCTGTTAGTTTAGCTAACGAATATGATTGTTCATTGATCTTTCTTTTAAAAAAGAAATAACACTGGGATATGGTATTTTCTTTGTCGATGATTTTGCCACGGATTACAGACTGAAAATATTCTAGGTCTAACTGAGTAGGTTGAATTTTAAAGTAATCAGAACCTTTTTTAAAGGGATTAACAAGAAATGTTTTGTCAATTTCTGCGCTTAAATCCTGTTCTTGTTGGTCTTTCGCTACGTCTCGCAAAGCAGCAAAGAGCAGAAAAATAGTCGTTAAACGTTGCTGTCCATCAATTAGCAGATATTTATTGACCACGCCGGAGTTAGGCGAAACTTGAGTTTTAACTATCGAACCCATAAAATGGGGACGAGGGTTTTCTTGACCGTACAAATAGCTTATGTCATCCCATAAATCTTCCCAATCTTTCTTTTTCCAACTATAAGTGCGCTGAAATAGTGGAATTATATATTGTGTGTTGCCTTGAATAATTTCTTGAAGAGTAACTACCGATGCTTGCATAGGGGCTAGTATAGGAAGATAGACCGATTATTCCTAGTATTTATCACTCTAACACAGCAATTTGGCACTGTCTAGGATCCTGGCGGTGGGTTACGCCTTGTTAAACCAGCCGACAAATTGCTATATAATACAAATGCCCGCTATTATAGAATTATATTTTTCCCTTTTAACTTAGTCTTATGGTTTCGCAACTAGATAAAACTAACGTCACTGAAATTATCTACCCCGATAGCGATAGTCAACCCATGGCCGATAATACCTTGCAATTTCGTTGGATCACAACAATTAAAACTAATTTAGACTGGCTATTTCGCGAGCAGTCTGATGTCTTTGTTGCGGGGGATTTACTTTGGTATCCCGTGGAAAATGATCATAAACTGCGTCAAGCGCCGGATATCATGGTGGTTTTTGGGAGACCAAAAGGGGAAAGAGGTTCCTATCGACAATGGCTAGAAAATAACATTAGTCCTCAGGTGGTTTTTGAAATCCTCTCTCCGGGTAACACCCTCACGGAAATGGCCAAAAAACAGCTATTTTATGACCGTTATGGGGTCGAGGAGTATTATCTTTATGATCCCCATAAAAACGATGCCAGTGGTTGGATAAGAGGCGAAAATCAGCTAGAAATTCTTGACACCCTTGATAATTGGGTTAGTCCCCGTTTAGGCATTCGTTTTCAGTTGGGGGAACCAGAAATGTTGCTTTTTTATCCCGATGGACAAGCTTTCACCAGCTATAACGAGGAAAAACAACGAGCGGAAAGATTAGCCAATAAACTGCGGGAATTGGGCATTAATCCTGACCAAATCTGAGAGAATGTTTCTTGGCTACTATTAAAAACGGATTTGCTCCGAGAGTGCCTATTGACTAGAGGTCATACCGCGCTGACGTAATTGGTCGATAAAAAATTCTTCTAGGGAAGCACGAGCTAAATTAAGACTAATCAAGCGAGCATCCATACTAGACAGGGCAGCCAGAAAAGCATCGGGTTCTCCCTGTAATTGTCCGTGCCAAAAATTATCGCGCCAATGTAAACCGAGTATCCATTGCTGTAGTTGATCCTCCCTACCACCTTGAACAATCACCTGATAGACATCAGCACGACCGAGAATTTGGTCGAGGGAACCAACACAGAGTAATTCTCCCCGAGCTAACAGGGCAATGCGATCGCAAATTTGTTCCACATCGGAGAGAATATGAGAGTTAAAAAAGATAGTTTTCCCCTGTTGTTTGAGGGATTGAATAATTTCTCGCACCTGATAGCGACCGATAGGGTCGAGTCCCGACATCGGTTCATCGAGAAAGACTAATTCGGGATCATTGATTAATGCTTGAGCTATACCGATCCGTTGCATCATCCCCTTAGAATATTGACGCAATTGTTTTTTCTGGGCAGTTTTGCGGTCTAATCCCACTAAATCCAATAATTCAGGAATGCGTTTTTTCTGCACAGAAGAGGGAATCTTAAAAATGCCGCCGATTAATTGTAGGAATTCCCAGCCGGTGAGATAGTCGTAGTAGTAGGCATTTTCGGGAAGATAGCCGATGCGTTGCCTGACCGAGCGATCGCCAATTGGTTGACCGAGAATCAAGGCCCGTCCGGAAGTGGGTCGGACAATCCCCAAAAGGGTTTTTAAGAGCGTGGTTTTGCCGGCCCCGTTCGGGCCTAATAATCCAAAGGTTTCGCCCTCATGGACAATTAAAGTACAGTTTTTCAAGGATTCGATTTTTTTATTTAACCAGAATCCCGTCCGATAAGTTTTTTGTAAGTTTAACGTCTCTAGAACAGTTTGACGGCTGGTATTCGTCATTGTTTTGGAGTCATCTGAGACAGAATACATGGGTTTTACATCCCTTTTCCTAGACTTTGCTTCTATTATCCCCAAATTGTCATCAGCAATGTCAACAGTATCAAAATAGCACGATTTTGGAACCCAGAAAAATTCCCACCAGTCAAGCGGTATCAGTGCAGTTCCGGGCTATGACAAGCTTTCTTCTCTGGCATTGGTGTGAATTAGCCGCTAAAATCTGTTAGAAAGGTAACGTTGACACTTGAGCGGCAACTGGTACAATAGGGCGAACGCTTACGGAAACCAGACTCTTACACAAACACAGCATGAAACAACTCCTCAACTGCCTCAATTCCCTGACAGTGGCCAGTGTAGCCACTATCGCTTTGGCCTACCCTAGCATCGCTCAAGTTAATCTCTCCGTTTATCCCCCTCCTTCCTCGTCGAACGAATCCATAGAATTATACGTTCCCCCGCCAGAAAACAATAACATCGATAATACCTGTACTCAATTGATCGGGGCAAATATAGATAAAGTTATCGGTCAAGCTCCCAATCAGTGGGGTATATTAATCGAATCTATAGATCGCCAAACAGTTATTTATAGTCATAACGCTGATCGCTATTTTATCCCCGCTTCTAATACAAAGTTATTTACCACGGCTGCCGCTTTACAGGTGATGAACCCGGAAACGACAATTCAGAAAAAATCCCTGCGCGATTGGGTTAATATCACTAATCAGAGAAGTAATAATTTCTACGCTGACACTCTTTTTCGCTTTATCGGCGGTGCTAAAAATGTTACTGCCATCTTGGCACAATTGGGCATCAATCCCAGTGGTTTTCGTTTAGCCGATGGTTCGGGATTATCCCGCCGTAATACCGCTACTCCCCGCTCGATCGTGGAAATTTTGCGGGTGATGTATTATTCTCCTAATCGCGATACTTTCTATGCTTCCTTACCTGTGGCGGGAATTAGTGGCACCCTGAGAAACCGGATGCGTCAGACGGCCGCCACTGGCACAGTTTACGCTAAAACCGGCACTCTTACCGGTGTGCGGGCCCTATCGGGTTATCTAGAACACCCCAACCAAGGACCGATGTTATTTAGCATTATCGTTAATAATCAACGGGTTTCCGGACAGGCCCTGGTGAAAGCGATCGATACTATTGTTCTACAGATGACCCAATCTCGTTCCTGTCAAGCTCAGTAAATCTCTCGTAAAAATCCCCAATTGTCCTGATCAGCTGTCCGCGCATTTAAATTGCTTGTGGAGATGAGGCAAGAGTAAAGGTTAATAATAGCCATAATCTGCCTCAGTTTGGGTTTGGGTTTGGGGGGAGAGATATTCAAAATTAGAAGGATCTCGCAGAAAACGAAATATTTCTTCTTCGAGACGATGAATTAGATAGGGTTCTATGGAACTAGAATCGCGTAAACAGGCTAAATAGCCTTCTACATATAGCCGGATCTCATCAAAACGGGAGCCACGGTGCCAAAGATCCACCATGTCATCGGTTAGTCTTTGATAGTAACGAATGGATTGGGTATCTTGGAGCATGGGCAGTAGAACAAAAAAAAGAGAGTGGGGGTAAGTGTTTATGGATCATCGTAGGGAGAATTGCCATTCTCGGTCCCCGATACCTCTATTGTACTCACCAAATCGGCAAAACACAGACAAGAGAATTTTCAGTGATCAGTAAAGGGTGTGGGGTGTGGGGTGTAGGGTGTGGGGTGTAGGGTGTGGGGAGAAGGGAGAATAAATAAAGGCAATCTCCTGAATCCTGTCTCCTGCCTTCGTATAGATTATTCAGGGTTTCTTTGTCTTTTTGCCCGTTCAATTTCTGCTTGTAGTTCTGCTATTTGTCGCTGCAATCTTTCGCTTTCCCTATCATTAGCATCAACATTAATTGAGCTTTTTACCCCTGTTTTGGCATAGTTTCCCCGGCGAATTTGACGATAGGATTCCGAGTTAAACCATTCCTGTAGATAATGCACTCTTTCTACGGAAAAAGGATGGGTTAAAAAGGAACCATTACCGCCATTATAAATGATAAATTTATAAATCTGGTTTAAGTTATCTTGGTCTAATTGTCGGTAGGCCTCCCCTTGGCGAATAAATTCTTCTAAGTTGCATTCATGCAGGTATTTTTGACTTCCTCCTGCACATTTCATTAAAGTTCTCAGGACTAAATTTAAATCATCGGTAACTAATAAAGCGGCTCTGTCTGCGGATAATTCGGCTTTTCTTCGCCATTCATAAAAGGCATAAACTAGACCAGTAGTAATGGCTTTTCCTAGTCCTAAAGTGATGTCCCCAAGCAAATTAGCCGCCCCCATCACCCAAAAAGACAGTTGAATTAAAATACTATGATCGCATTTTAAATGTCCTAATTCGTGGGCAAGAATTACTCGAATTTCTTCTTCATCTAAGAGGTCTAAAAGGGCAGTATTAAAGACAATGTAGGGATGTTCAGAACCCAAAGAATAGGCATTCGCTGAAGGGTTTTGACTGACATAAAGATTCGGTTCTGGGGACATATCTAAATCCCGCAGACATTGGCGATAGATACCGTATAAAGTGGCGTATTGACGCGGGCCGACTTTTAGATCATTGCCCATCAATAAAATTTGCTGGGGACGTTCATAGAGATATTCGGAAAAACTTTTCGCTAATAAGTCAAACCCCGGAACTGATCTTAATGCCTGTTCAGCCTGCTGATCTAGGGGATGTTTAAAAGCTTGACTGGAGATATCAGGATAAGTTGGCATATTAATAGAATAAGAAAGTCAAAATTTCTCCTAGATTATACCAATTTTCAATAATCGTGACTAACATCTGAGAGCGAAATTCCCTTTTCAGAGAGCAATTGCGCTTTGAAATGATCAACTAAGTCTCTCATTACTTTTGAAAAATGATATTAGTAAGTAATTGGTTTCAATTAAATTGAAGATAGATTTTGTCTTTGATTCCCCCTGCCCCCCTTGATCAGGTAGGGTCGTTTCATTCTCTCAAATGTCATTCTCTCAAATCCTTATCTGGCAAAGTTTTTAGTCGATTTCTCGGAATAAATATCTGAAAATTTTTCAAAACGTCGTGCTTTGCTTACCTCATAAGCGATTAAAGGTAGCAACAAAAGAATTAGATTCGGAGAATGAATCAGTCCTACCTTTAATCAGGGGGTGTCTGACAATTTTTAACAGCCACCTACTTATTACTTCCGATTTTATCGCTCAATCCAAGCCCTTGCGGTATTCTACCTCCCAACCCCCGTTGGGGAGGAGAAGACTGTGATCAGAGTGCCGTCCCCAAACGCCAGCGCACATTAGCTTTTCGGTGAGATGCTTACAGGTACTTGTTAGTATATGTGTATTAAATGAGAGTCACCGATAATTGCCGATTGTGGCTATTTTCGCCAGTATGAGATGCACCCGTCGTCGGGATAGGGTGTTTCCACGAACAAATATTAAGTTTTATTAAGGGGTTTACAAAACTTAACTAAACTACTAATATTTTTACATTAACATTTCTTGACATTAACTTTCGTAATATGCCTCAAACCTACATCGACATCTTCGGCTTCAACTCTTTCACGGCACTAGCTGTGGATAACTGGATAATTCTGGGCTTGACGGGCAATGACACTCTCACGGGTAACTCTCTCGCAGACACCATTGAGGGTGGTGTTGACAACGACAGACTCTTTGGGCTAGGCGGTAACGATGTCCTTAATGGTGGTGATGGTGATGACTTCCTCGACGGCGGTAGTGGGGATGACTATCTTTCAGGGGAAATTGGCAATGACACTCTTTTTGGCAGTTTAGGCAGTGATTTTTTAAATGGTGGTACGGGGACTGATGTGGCCAATTACGGCAGTTTTGGCAGCAGCATTATCCTGCTACCGACTGGCTCTGTTCTCAAAGGCGGTGGAGCCACAGATCAACTGTTCCAAGTTGAAACTATCATTGCCAACGCTGGATTTAGCAACAATACAATTGATGCTTCCGGGGCAGCATCTCCCGCGTCTATTAATGTCAATTTAGGCCTATCGACTAACAATTTGCAGGTATTGGGGGGTCCGGTCTTAACTTTTACGGTGACCAATTTTGATGATGTTATTGGCACTAATCAAAGTGACACGATTACTGGTGATG
>NZ_JASJFG010001003.1:0-15947 GCF_030065375.1 Microcystis sp. M49636_WE2
AGACCTAAAAAGCCTAATTTCCGACCTTGACTATACCCCGATTATCCTAGCAGGAAAGGAAGGAGTAATCGAAGTGGCCCGTTATGGCGATTCCGAAAGCGTCGTCACGGGAATTGTCGGTTGTGCGGGATTGCTGCCGACAATTGCCGCTATTACTGCCGGTAAAGATATCGCCCTCGCTAATAAAGAAACCCTGATTGCTGGCGGTCCGGTGGTGTTGCCTTTAGTGGAAAAACACCGAGTTAAATTATTACCTGCCGATTCGGAACATTCAGCTATTTTTCAATGTTTACAGGGAGTTCCCACTGGGGGATTAAAAAAGATTATTCTCACCGCTTCTGGGGGTGCTTTTCGGGATCTACCCGTGGAAAAATTGCCACAAGTAACCGTAGCTGATGCCCTCAAACATCCTAACTGGTCGATGGGCAGAAAAATCACCATCGATTCGGCTACTTTAATGAATAAAGGTCTAGAAGTTATCGAAGCTCATTATTTATTTGGTGTTGATTATAATGCGATCGATATTGTTATTCATCCCCAAAGTATTATTCACTCTTTAATTGAGTTACAGGATACCTCGGTTTTAGCCCAATTAGGCTGGCCCGATATGCGTTTACCCCTGTTATATGCCTTGTCTTGGCCCGAAAGAATTTATACCGATTGGGAACCTTTAAATTTAGTTAAAGCTGGTAGTTTAACCTTCAAAGAACCCGATCATCAAAAATATCCCTGTATGGGATTAGCCTACGCAGCTGGCCGGGCAGGTGGGGCAATGCCAGCAGTATTAAACGCGGCCAATGAACAAGCGGTAGCATTATTTTTAGAAGAAAAGATTAGCTTCTTAGATATTCCCCGGGTGATCGAAAAAGTTTGCGATCGCTTTACAATTCATAACACTTCTACCCCTAGCCTAGATGATATTTTGTCCGCCGATAATTGGGCGCGTCAAGAAGTATCTAACTGTCTGATTGCCAATCCGGTCTAGATAGTCTAGATCCTGTAGGGATGTTAACTATAATGTCTCTACAGGTCTAGGATAGAAAAATCACTAATTTCGGCTATTTTTTCTATTTAACTAGATTTATGATGATCATGACAAGAGTTGATAACCTTCAATAAACGTCGAAAATAAAGATTAAATTGCCTAAAATCAGGGTTTTCTTATTCTTTGTGTGATAAGTTTAACTTATATAGGATCGATCTTTGTGTCCTTTGTGTCTTTGTGGTTCGTTCTAGTCGCTCGCTGGCAGGACTGTATCTTAGAGTACATTTTACCCACCAAACTCAAGAGAGCCAAATCTGTAAATAGACCATTTAATTGACTATTATTCATTCTTAATTCTCCTGACTACTGACTCCTAACCCTAACAACAATTTTTGATTTTTACAATGAGGTCTAATGACCCTGAAGCTTTCTCAAAAATAAGATAAAATAAACAAGATAGCGGTTATTACTTTTAATTTTCTATGGTTACAACTTCTCTATCCCTCCCCGAAATCGCCAGAGAAACCCGTCAAGCGAGTCGTCAACTGGCTATCCTGACTAACGAAGAAAGGAATGAAGCTTTAGAGGCTATTGCTGAGGCTTTGACTGCCAATGCCGATAAGATACTAGAAGCTAATATCGCCGATGTTCAAACTGCCAAAGCGATGCAATTATCTCCGGCTTTATGTGCGCGATTAGAGTTAAGTCCGGGCAAATTAAAAGCCGCTATTGCCGGGGTGCGAGATGTGGCTAAATTAGCAGATCCTTTAGCTACGATGCAAATTAATCGGGAATTAGATCAAGGTTTAATTCTTCGGAGAATAACCTGTCCTTTAGGGGTTTTAGGGGTGATTTTTGAAGCTCGTCCCGATGCTTTAATTCAAATTACCAGTTTAGCGATAAAATCCGGTAATGGCGTTATTTTAAAAGGGGGGAAAGAGGCGATCCGTTCTTGTCAAGCTTTAGTAACAATTATTCATCAGGCATTGAGTCAAACTAAAGTTAATCCGGCGGCGGTACGATTATTAACAACACGAGAAGAAATTCAGGAACTATTAAAACTTGAGCAATACATCGATTTAATAATTCCTAGAGGTTCTAACGAATTTGTGCGTTATATCCAAAATAATACCCGCATTCCCGTCCTCGGTCATGCCGATGGTATCTGTCATCTCTACATCGACAAAGAAGCCGATTTAAGCAAAGCAATTAGGATTACCGTCGATGGCAAAACCCAATATCCTGCCGCTTGTAATACCATTGAAACTTTATTGGTTCATCAAGACATCGCTAGACAATTTTTACCCGCAGTGGCCCAGGCATTAGAGGAAAAAAAGGTTAAATTATTGGGAGATGAAGCAACTCGTCAGATGATTAACGTACCATCGGCCACAGAACAGGACTGGCAAACAGAATATAGTGATTTAATCCTGTCAATTAAAATTGTCGATAGTCTAGAATCGGCAATCGAACATATTAATTATTACGGTTCTCGACACACGGAAGCCATTGTCAGCGAAAATTTTAACACGGCCAAAACCTTTAGCGATCGAGTCGATGCTGCCGGAGTTTTTCATAATTGTTCCACCCGATTTGCCGATGGTTTCCGTTACGGTTTTGGGGCCGAAGTGGGTATCAGTACCCAAAAAATGCCTCCCCGCGGTCCGGTGGGATTAGAGGGATTAGTGACCTACAAATATCAATTAGTGGGAGATGGTCATATTGTCGCCGATTATTCTGGGGAAAATTCCCAATCTTTCACTCACAAGGATTTATAGTCGAGAAAAAAGCCGATGTTTACAGGATTAATTCAAGCCTTGGCAACAATTCGGGTCGTGGACACTGATAGACTCTATTTGTCTGTATCCTCTGATACAATTCTCCAAGATTTAATTATTGGTGATAGTGTGGCTGTGGATGGGGTTTGTTTGACAGTTGAGGAAATTCTCCCAGAGGGTTTTCTGGCCACTGCTTCCCCGGAAACCCTACAGCGCACTACTTTAGGACGAAGAATTCACACAGAAACCAACGTTAACCTAGAAACCTCTCTGCGGGTGGGTAGTAAAATCGGCGGTCATTTTGTCACGGGTCATGTGGACGGTATTGGCTGTTTAGTCGAATCGATAATCGTGGCTAATTCTTGGGAAATGACCTTTGCTGCCCCTAGTTCCCTAGAAGAGCAGTGGAATAACTACATAGCTCGTTATATCGTCGGTAAGGGCAGTATAGCTGTTAATGGCATTAGTTTAACCGTGGCCGATTGTGATGCCTACGGTAGCTGGTTTAAAGTGGCTGTCATCCCCCACACCTACGCCGAAACCAATCTTTCCCATTTAAAATTAGGCGATTGGGTGAATCTAGAAGGGGATATTTTAGGCAAATATGTGGAAAAATTGCTAGGAATGCGCTCTTATCACGCTCCTAGTGAGATTAGCCTAGAATTTCTGGCTGAACATGGTTATTAGTTTTCCAGAAAAAGCCTTTTCAGCTATAAAATCAATTTTGCACGACTCGTTATATATATAGGGTTTGCGGCAAAAAGTTTTTCAGCAAACCCTATTTAGGGTTTGCTGAATAAATCTAAAAACCTTGTTGGATAAGACTTTTGGACTTTTTTCCCCTCAAAAAGTGCCAGCCATTGCGGGGATCGGGGGAAAATTCAGGTACTTTTTCCCTGAAAATTAGGTAGTTGACCACCTGAAAATCGGTAAAACCCCACACCCCACACCCCACACCCCACACCCTGCCCCTAGGAAAAGCTTTTTCAGCAAACCCTATTTAGATCGGCCATCATCACTAAGTACCTAAGCAAAATTAATTACACATATCTAACCACCTCTTGCCTCTTGCCTTTTGCCTTTCTTCACTAGGAAATTTATTTTGCACGACTACTTATTACAAGAGAATATGCCATGAGGGAAAAAGCACTAGATTAAAGGTTTCAGCCCCTCTAAAAACGGCTAATGTACGAAAACAGAATACTCCTTTAAACTCTGCTTTCTATGAAATTAATTTTCTCTTTACTTGCTGTACAGATTTTCTTCTCCGCTATTTGTCCCGTAGAAGCTCAAAATTGGTCTCGACATCAAGAAAACAATTTTCGTAATGTTGTTGCTATTATCAAACCCCGTCGCAGGGGAAATTGTCAAAATCATAGGATTCGAGCGGACGGTAGAGTGTATGATGCTCAGAAAGGAACTAGAGGAAGTTATCTAATCGTTGATCAGGTGGTCTTGCTAACGGGCATTACAGCAACCGATCCACAGGGATATAAAATTTGGCAGGTTTTCTATGAACCCTCTCGGACAAAAATGTGGATAAAGGATTGCGATCTGTCAATTCCCCGACTCGTGAATTAATCGCCGGCTTTTTATTAGTGATGTTCGGCAGCCCGGGTTGAAAAGAAAATCACCCCCACGGATTTATCTATTTTAAAATAACAGCATTCCTATTAAACAGTCGCTATTAAATGCTAAACAATCGCTATGAAATCTTGAAAACACTAGGTAGAGGCGGTTTTGGCGAAACTTTCCTCGCGATCGATACTCGTATGCCCTCCCGCCGTAAATGTGTAATCAAGCAACTAAAGCCAGATGATACAACTAACACAGCACCAACTCCCGGTTGGTTTGAAGAACGTTTCCAGCGAGAAGCCGCTATTTTAGAAGAATTAGGGCGAAATAACCGACAAATTCCCGAACTTTACGAGTACTTTTCAGAAGGGGAAAATTTCTTCTTCGTCCAAGAATGGATTGAAGGGATCACCCTCAGTCAAAAACACCAACAAAAAGGCAACCTCTCGGAAGAGCAAGTAGAAAAAATCTTGCGAGAACTCCTACCCGTCCTCGACTACATCCACGGCCGAGGAATCATCCACCGGGACATCAAACCCGACAATATCATCCTGCGGGCCAGCGACGGTAAACCTGTTCTCATTGATTTTGGTATTGTCAAAGAGGTGAACAACATCAATGTCGGCAGTAAAACAGTCTCATTGGGAACCCCTGGCTACATGGCACCAGAACAAATAGCTGGCCATCCAGTTTTCTCCAGCGACCTCTACAGCTTGGGTCTAACCGCAATTTTCCTGCTGACGGGCAAAATTCCTCAAGATCTCACTAGCCACCCCAAAACCGGTGAAATCCTCTGGCGAAAAGATGCGCCCCACCGACCCTCGAATTTAGCCGCCGTTATCGATCGCGCTGTCCGTTTCCACCCCCGTGATCGCTTCACCTCTGCTCAAGAAATGTTAACCGGCTTGCCTGGTTCCGCTGGACGGGAAAAAACGCCTGTTGTTGTTCCTCCTGATACCAAAATTCTCCCACCACCGAGGTTTAAACGTTGGTTCTCGGTAATTTTGATTGTTATAACTGGTGGGTTTTCTCTTGGGGTTGCCCATCCAATAATAAAACCGTGGTTGAATTTCTTGTTCCCAAATAAACCAACGGTTGAAGAACTTCCCTTGATTGAGCCGTCGAGCCAGATTAATTCTTTTGTACTAGACGAAGATGGTCAAACTTTGCTAGGTGGGGATGAGAAAGGGAACATCTACCTGTGGGACGTGGCAACTGGAAAACAGAAAAAAACCATAGCAGGACACGGAAAAGCTATTTTAGAGATCGCCATAAGTAATGATCAACAGATATTAGCCAGCAGCAGTGAAGATGGCACAATCAAGGTTTGGGATTTAAAAACGGGGAAAGAACGTATTACCCTGCCAAACCAACGAGGTTTGATCGCCCTAGCCTTAAGTTCCGATGGCAATACACTGGTTACTGGTGGAGAAGATGCAACAGTTAAACTCTGGAATCTGTCAACGGGAAATTTAATCGAGACGCTACCGGTGGAAAAAGAGGTGGTATCCCTTGCCATTAATCAAGACGCATCAATTATCGTCAGCGGACATTCGGGCGGTGACATCAGTTTTTGGCAAAAACAAGGCAGTAACCCATACGAACCACGCATTTTTCCCTCTATCAATCCATGGACAGCCCCCTCGGTTGCCGTCAGTGCCGATGGAACCACCGCCGCTAGTAGCAGTTGCCAAGACAATATCAGAATCTGGAAAGATAGCGATTGGAAAGATTCTCCTCTCCAAGCAGGGTCATCCGCCGATATCTGTTTGATAGTTATCAGCGAAGATGGCAAGATAATTGCTGGCCGCAGTTCCGATGAAACCATTAGATTATGGAACCTAAACACCAAAAAGGAGATTTTTAGCTACTCCCCTTCCTCTCCCAAATCTTTCGATTCACCTAGAATGATCGCCCTCAGTGGAGATGGGCGTACCGTTGCCAGCAATTTTGACAAGAAAATCAAAGTTTGGCGGCCGAGTTTCTGAATTATCGGTGTCAAGATTATCCTGACCAGCTTTTATACTACATCTTGTTTAATAACGTCTTCAAGGCTGATGACTGATAGCTATAAATAAGTAGGTAGGCGTTAAAAATTATCAGATGCCCCCCTTATTAAGGGGGGACTAAGGGGGGATCTGCACCCCCCTTATTAAGGGGGGACTAAGGGGGGATCTGCACCCCCCTTATCAAGGGGGGCAGGGGGGATCTGCACCCCCCTTATCAAGGGGGGCAGGGGGGATCGAACCTAAAATCCATTTTTAATTTAATTATAACCAGCTACTTAAGTGGGAAGCGGGGCGCAGGTTTTTAAAGCTCGATCGGGAGTTAATCGTATTATTAAAAGTTGATTTGGGATGAATCCCATGTTAGACTAGCGACTAAAACGAAAAAAGAGGTCATTGAGAATGAAACACCGACAGCCATGCCAAATTCTGGCGATGTTATTTTTAACTGGTGCGGTCACTTTTAGTTTACCAGAACCTAGCAAGTCCGCAGGAAAGGGACTGTTCTTCTGCGCCCAACTTCATGGAAAGTGGAATACCTTTGTCAAACGCAAGAAAAGACACATGGCGATAATTGAATGGACATCTAACGACTTTGCCGAGTCAGGATGGGACAACAGGAAACGCTGCATCACGGTTTCCGATCGCTTTAATCAATACGAGTCTCTGCTGACCAATGTTAAAACTTCAACTGTCAACGGCTATCCCGTCGTCTGTGTTTCTACATTTAAGGGCGGAAGTTGCGCTAAAAACCAAGTATTATTCACTCTAAAAACAGGAGTAAATGCTCAAGAAGTTGCCAAGAAACTATTTGAGATGAATCGTTATGCTAATACTTCAACACTTAAGGTCACTAAACAAATTTTTTCCTATGATACAGAAGGAGAACTTAATATTGATATATATACTTTTATCGACATTCTTGAACTAACAATCGAAGCTTCAGAAAATGAGCCTCGCTAGGAGTAAGTTTGGCAGTGAACCAATCCCAATGTCAACTTTTACTAATAATGTTCCTCATCAGTAGTCCAGCCTTAAGGCTAGTGACTGATGCAGATAATAGCTACTTTGCTCCTCACATTATTCGGTCGGGATGCCCATCTTCTCGACCAATTTTGATCGATTCTTTATATAATAAGATTAAAGTTATCACCGTAAAAATATTATATGAATCAGAATTTATCGGTTCTGGAGTAATAATTTACTCCCAAAACAACAATTATAAAGTGATTACTAACGCCCATGTTCTCAAAGATAATCACTTTTCCTACAGCATTCAAACCTTTGACGGAAAGATTCATATTTCAGAAGTGGTAAAAACTGCAAATTTTGCTCGGAATGACCTAGCCTTACTACAATTTAAATCCCCCTGCTTTTATGTAGCTTCTCGTCTAGGTTCCTCCGCTAACCTAAAGAGAGGGGAATATGTGTTAGCGGCGGGTTTCCCTTTTTATTTGCAACCACAATTTGCCTATCCAGCCAATGAGTCAATACAACAAAAAGAAACAAAAGAAAGCACTCAGAGCCTAAACGACGAGTTTGATTTTACACCGGGTAAAATAGTTGCATTCTTAGAAAAACCGCTAGAAGGAGGATATCAAATCGGATATAATGGCGACTTTGAAAAGGGAATGAGCGGAGGTCCATTACTCAATCAAAAGGGAGAATTAGTCGGCATCAGCGGCAGACATCCCGTTTTGTGGGAAAACTCCGATAATTATGAAGATGGTTCTCAACCATCGCCGGATTTGCAGACTCTAATCAATAACTCAAGTTGGGCAATCCCCAGCGAACAAATTATTAAAGTAATATCTGATAAATAGATGAAAATATTAGCTACAATAAACTGGCTTATTGTTGGATTAATAGCGGTTTCATTAACTCAGCAAGGCTTATTAGCTCTCTCCCAAAGCGAAGTTGAAGAAATCGCCAAACAAACTACAGTCAAAATAATTAGAATAGACGGTCATAATCCAGGTACTGGAGCAATTGTCCAGAAACAAAAATATATATTTAAAGGACAGGAAGGATACTTATATACTGTCCTGACTAACTGCCATGTGTTTCTCAATTCAACATTCTGCGATCAAGAAAATAAGCTAACTCCCGAACCGATGCCCAACTCTACTGGCTATCGCGTTGAAACTTCTGACAGACAACAATATATAAGTGAAATTTCCTCGGTAAGAATTCATCCGAATGCTGATTTAGCAATTTTCAAGTTTTTTAGTACAATAGAATACGAAATTGTCAGAATAGGTAATGCAGAACAGCTATCTGGCTCAAGTAAAGTTTATGTATTTGGCTGGGCAGAAATTAGCAAAACTAGCCGAGACCGACGTGCGCGATTTTTGGGTCCAGGGAATATACTTGGTATTGACAGAAAAGCCGCCGGGGGATATCAAATTGTCCATAAACTCGAACTTGTACAGGGAATGAGTGGCGGTCCACTATTACACGAAAACGGCTGTTTGGTGGGAATTAATGGAAGAGTTGACATAGACCCTAACACACAAATTAAAGAATTTTTATCCGTTCCTATTAATCTTTATGCAAGCTGGCAAAATATCCAAGTAGTGGCCGACTGTCGAGCCACTCCGCTGCCCGATAATAATCTCTTTAAGACACTTCGCAGTCTTCTCGAACAGGGAAATTGGCAGCGGGCCGAAGCCGAAACGAAAAAACTAATGCTTCGAGGTACAGATCAAACCTACTTTAACGGAAACATCATCAACAATCTGTCTTGTTCTAACCTGAAGATTATTAATCGACTTTGGGTGCAATATTCCAGTGGACGTTTTGGCTTTAGCGTTCAGGGGGAAATCTGGAGAGGCGTAAAAAATGACTATAAGCAATTTGAAGAGAGGGTAGGGTGGCGGCGTGGCTATGAAGGACCATTGACCAATCCCCCCAACTACAGTCTTGAAGCCAAAAAAGGTCACTTGCCATCCTATAAACTTCTTGCCGCTTCCGACTTCGGAACATTCCTTAACCGATTGGAAAAATGCGATGCTTTAAGTTTCACAGACTCAGGTATTATAGAGAATATAATCTCAAGCGAATCTGAACCCTAATTATGATGAATAACGGTTTCATTTCACCTCTGAAATTTCTCAGCCTAAGTTTCTGCCTAACTTGTCTGCCGTCAAATACCCAAGCGATAAATATTTACCCGCCAATTATCACCAGCAACCAACAACAACAGAATAAGCAAACGGAATCGCCGGAAGTTGGTTTGGAAATAATAGGAAGTCCCTCTCTCAACAGATTGGTGATTCCCATGTACCGATACACTGGTGAATGCCCAGGTTTTTCTAAAGGTATAGTAAGAGCAAGCTTTACCTCCACGGCCTTCCCTCCGAGTCGGGACAGAAGGGTTATTGTTAGAAATGTTAGCCGGGGAGTGGCGAGCGATCCTTTTCCCTTCACTGACCGAGATTATAGCCGGGGCAGAGGCTCCGAAATTACCGAGATAACCATCGGTCCGGGACACGATAGACTATATCTAATCGTCAGACAGGGAGAAAACGATTTCGATTATAAAATTAAGGAAAAAAACACAATAGTTGACGAGGGAACCTTCACGGCATACGTGGAAACAACAACCATTGTTGAAGAAAGGAATAAAGAACCAAGAACCAAGTATGTTTGTCCGGGTAATCGCCTCATCTGTGAGTCGAAGGAGATGTACGAAGTAACAGTCTATGAATGTCCATCTCCTCCTCCCGATGTTACAAGATAGGGTTCGCTCAATATAGGTAAAAGCTCTACTAAAAAAGGCTTTTATTTGATATGATTCAACAGCTTTGAGATTTCCCTAGTAATGAAAATCTCAAAGGTAGTTTCGTTGGACTTAATAGGGTTAGTGGAGGATAAACTGCCCTCAGAAAATGCACTGAGGGATAGCATCCTTTTTGTCCGCATCAGGGAAATACTATGTTATAATTGCTTCTTAAGTAGGTAGGCGTTAAAAATTATCAGATTCCCCCTTATTAAGGGGGGACTAAGGGGGGATCGGCACCCCCCTTATCAAGGGGAGCAGGGGGGATCGAACCTAAAATCCATTTTAAATTTAATTATAACCAGCTACTTATTTGTTTGAAAAAAATTGAGGTAAAATAGCTATGAAACTTACTGTCATCTTTTCAATAATCGTTCTATCTTCTGTGAGTTTAGCAAGTTCTATCGGTGCTGAAAATATCGATCATGTGAAAAAATTTAAGCAAACAAAACAATGCCCCGGATGTGATTTAAGCGGTGCAGATTTGAGTGGATTAAATCTAAGACACGCTAACCTACAAGGCGCTGATTTAAGTGGTGCTAGTCTTGGTGATTCTGATTTAACCAAAGCCAATTTAAGTGGCGCAATTTTGACGGGAGCTAACTTGAATAGTACCAAATTAATAGGAGCAAATTTATCAAATGCTAGACTTAATAGTGCTTATATGGGCTATGCAAAATTAATGGATGCTAATTTAAAAAGAGCAAGCCTGATAAATGCTAACATAGGCCGGTCTAATTTTACAGGGGCGGATGTGACAGGTGCTAATTTTAATGGTGTGAGATGTGATACTTATACAGGGTTGGATGGAAGCGCAAGTGCAGCATGGTGTAAATAAATAAAAACGAACCACTCTACTCAATCTCGTAGCATAGTGGAGTAGTTCATTTAAGGGTTAATGATTTGGCATGACCTTAACTTGTTTTCAGAAGCTTGCGATGAAAAACTCCAGACTTAAGGAAGCCGTTTGAAGTGTTCAACAAGCTCTGAAGTATTTTCAGCAGTTTTTAGTGAGGCCACAAATCCCTCTAAACCAATGCGAAAGCTAATCAGGAGTGATAGGAATAAAAGTGGAGACAAGAGAAAAGCCAGTAAACCTTGACCAGGACCTGCTTGAAATCCACCTATCAAAAATCCTAAAGAAAATAGGAAGATAAAAATTCCCCCTACTCCGTAAATTAAACCAATAATTCTAATTCCAATAAATTTGGAAGTCGAATAATAAACTGAAAAAATTACTCGGCATTTAACTTACTCCTCTCTTAATAAACGGCAATTTTTTGAGGTCTGAGTAATTATCTGTGGAAACTTTCGGCATATCAGCCTGTTTTGGTGCAATCGCAGAATTTTTCGTATATCACACCCAGAAGCTTGAAGTAGATTTCTGACAATAGGCTGAAATAACAGAAACTTTCTGGAAGTTTAGCGACGATTCTTTGATATGACTGCATTTTTTGACAAAAGTTTACAATTATTCGACGTACTTAATCGTCGGGGATTTCTGCTGACACTCAGTTAAATGTTTAACAGCTTATCTTGCCAAAGATTGACCGCTCAGGCAATAATAGGAAGGTTTATCATCCCCATTTCCAGTAAAGAATGCTGAACGCTTTTATTTGGCTACCGATTATAGGGGCGATACTGATTGCCTACACGCCTCTAGAGGCGAAAAAAGTGCGAGGATTAGCTCTAACTCTTTCTGTCGTTCTCTTACTGCTGAATATTCTCCTTGGCTGGCAATTTGACCCTAGTAACCCGCAAATGCAGTTCACGGTTAACCTGCCTTGGATTAATTTCCTCGGTTTCAATTATGCCCTCGGTGTCGATGGCTTATCATTTTCATTACTTTTTCTTAACAGCATCTTGACAATAATTGCTCTTTATGCTAGTGGCACAGAGGTTAACCGTCCGAAATTTTACTATTCCCTGCTCTTGTTACTCAATGCCGGAGTAGCGGGGGCCTTTCTAGCGCAGGATTTACTGCTATTTTTCCTATTTTACGAATTAGAAATCGTCCCGCTTTACCTTCTCATTGCCATTTGGGGGGGTCAAAGACGCGGTTATGCGGGCATGAAATTTTTATTATACACGGCAATTTCAGGCTTTTTAGTGCTAATCTCTTTCCTCGGCTTAGTTTGGCTAACCGGTGCTAATAATTTCGCCTATAACCCCCTTTTATCGAACAATTTAGACGTTAAAACTCAATTACTGCTCCTCATCCCCCTTCTGATTGGATTAGCCATCAAAATCCCGATTTTTCCCTTTCATACTTGGCTACCGGATGCCCACGTCGAAGCATCTACCCCCGTTTCTGTGCTTTTAGCGGGAATATTACTCAAATTAGGAACCTATGGACTGCTGCGCTTTGGAGTCGGTTTATTCCTCGATGCTTGGGTGACTATCGCCCCTTGGTTAGCAACGATAGCAGCTATCAGCGCCCTCTACGGGGCCAGTTGCGCTATTGCCCAAAAGGATATGAAAAAAGTGGTCGCCTATTCTTCCATTTCCCACATGGCCTATATTTTACTAGCGGCGGCGGCCACCACCAGATTAAGCATCACCGCGGCGATTTTGCAGATGATTAGTCACGGTTTAATTTCCGCTTTGTTATTTTTGTTGGTGGGAGTAGTGTATAAAAAAACCGGCAGCCGGGATGTGGATTATCTACGCGGTTTATTAAATCCAGAAAGAGGTTTACCAATCACGGGAATGTTAATGATTTTAGCGGCCATGGCCAGCGCCGGCATCCCCGGAATGGTGGGATTTATCGCCGAATTTTTGGTCTTTCGTGGCAGTTTCCCGATTTTTCCGATACAAACGCTCTTATGTTTGGTTGCTAGTGGTTTAACCGCAGTGTATTTTCTCCTGATGATTAATCGGGTTTTCTTTGGTCGTTTAACCCCTGAATTATCGCGCATTCCTCGCAGTACCTGGCCCGAAAGATTTCCCGAAATTGCTTTGGCTTTATTTATTATTGTTTTGGGATTACAACCGAGTTGGATGATTCACTGGACTGAAAACCAAGCATCAATGTTATTAACTGGCACGGCAATCAGTCAAAGGCAATCATAGAAACCTTTTCCGGAATTTTTCAAACCTAGACCGAAACTAACTTGTGGATAGGAGCCGAAACGTCAAAAATTTTTGGCCTTGCGGAGGGAATTAACCGTTAAAACCACCTGTTCCCCCACCAGTTCAATTTCTTCTAAAGTATTAAAACGACTCAACCCGAAGCGCAGGGAAGCATAAGCAAGAGATTCGGGGCGACCCAAGGCAGTTAAAACGTGGGAGGGGGCGGTATGGCTAGAAGAACAGGCAGAACCGGAGGAAAGAGCCACTATTGGCTGTAATCCTAACAATAACGCCGCACCGTCCACCCCTTCAATACTAATATTTAAATTTCCGGCTAATCTTTGGCTAGGATGACCATTGAGATAAATTCTGTCTAATTGACTGATAATCTCCCATAAACGGGCTTTTAACTGATTTAAGTAGCTGGTATCTTCTTCAATCGCTTTGATGCCCAATTCTACCGCCTTGGCAAAACCGACAATTTGTGGTGTAAATATTGTACCCGATCGCAGTCCTTTTTCCTGGCCTCCCCCTTGAATTTGAGCGGCGAGACGAACTCTGGGGTTCCGGCGCCGGACGTACAGCGCACCGATTCCCTTCGGTCCGTGGACTTTGTGGGCAGTTAAGGACATCAGGTCTATATTCATTTCCTCCACATCTAGGGGAATTTTCCCGATTGCTTGGGCCGCATCCGTATGCAAAAGTACCTGATACTGGCGACAAATCGCACCAATTGCCGCTAAAGGTTGAATCACCCCAATCTCGTTATTAGCCGCCATAATTGACAGCAAAATCGTGTCAGGACGCAAAGATTTTTCTAGTAATTCCAAGTCAATTAGACCATCACCACTGACGGGTAAAATTGTCACCTCAAAACCCAATTTTTCCAGATAATGACAGGGATCTAAAACGGCGCGATGTTCTGTCACCACCGTAACTATGTGCCGTCCCTTGGCGAAATAAGCTTCGGCAACCCCTTTGATAGCTAGGTTATTGGCCTCTGTTGCTCCACTGGTAAAAATAATTTCTTCGGGACTACTATTAATAGCAGCGGCGATTGTTTCTCGTGCCTGTTTAACCGCAGCCTCGGCTGTCCAACCATAGACATGATTAATACTACTGGCATTACCAAAGTGTTCGGTAAAATAGGGTAACATCGCCGCCAGAACTTGCGGATCTAGGGGTGTCGTGGCGTGGCAATCTAGATAAATCGGCTTTTGAGACATATTTTTCCCTTGCGGGGGATTTGGGAAGGAGATATCCTCTGTTTTAAGAGAATCTCTGAAAGTGCATTGCTAATCTATGTTAACAAAAAAGTATCGGATAGCAGTCAACAGCTGACGACTCAGACCAGAACTTTAAGATTTAATAATGAGAGCGCAATCGCTCCCTGACAGCAGTTACAATTTCCCTATTCCAATGTTGTTCAGCAACCCAACAGGATTAATAACACATATTTTCTGGCTCAATCATGGCTAAAAAATCGAAGGCATTTAGTGAACTGCTCAGGCTGCAGAAAATGTCCCAAGGATCCGAAAAACCCTTGAAAAGCTTTGAGAAGAAATTAAGAGAAAAGTCATCGGCTTTCAAGGACTTTGTCGTCTCTCCTCCCAGGGAAGTCACAATGTCGGAAGTTCTGGATGATTTTATCGAGCCTTACCGCAAATCCAATGAAACGAAGGGATCTATGCGAACACTGCTGACCATAGGGATAATCGCTTGGAATCTGGCGTTGTCCCCCGAGTCAAAGCGGCAAGAGATGATAGACCGAGTTTTTAATAAAGACCTTCTTAAAGGAGATAAAAGGCTCAAGGCGGATATTCAAGGGCTAATCGAGGAGCTAATCGCTAGGAAAAACCGTTATTTCTCGGAAAACAAGCGGATGATTGTGGATTTTGAGTTAAAAGAGCTAGGAAGCGAGTATCATCTCTCGGTTGCCTCCAGCTTGTCGCCCGAATTTTCCGAGTCAGAGTTTGCCTTCAAAGTCGGCGACTCGGTCATCGTCAAACAGGGTGTACTTGACCCAGATTTGGGGACTGACATCGGTGGTTGGCAAGGAAGAATTGTGATAATTGAGCGGCAGAGCAATCTCATCGGCATTGAATGGGATAGCATCACCCTGAAAAACATCCCCAGTTCGGTGATTGACCAGTGTGAACTGGAAAACCTAGACTGGGCCCAAATGTACCTCTCCTCAACGGATGTGGAATTAACCCAACCTCGAGATACAGAAGAAGATGTGGCCGCCATCATTGAGCAAATTGAGTCTAACATCGTTGGAGCTATTTAGCAGAAAAGAGAAAGGCGATTCCGGCGGTTGGCCGACCTTGACCCTGAGGAGAAAATGGCGGCTTTAGACGCTTGGAAAAAAAGACTTGATTAATTACCCTATTGACCATTGAGCAGCGATTTAGAGGAGAGAAATTTGAGATGGATGATTCCCAGAAATATGAGGCTGACTGTCAAAAGATAAGAAAAGTCAATCATGAATTACTAAAGGATTTCGAGAGTTGGCTAGAATCATCAGGTTTGTCGGAAAAAACCATTAATAATCATATTTCAAATATAGATTTTTATATCAACGAATATTTACTCTATGAGGATGCAGTAGAAGCTAAAGACGGGGTAGATATGGTCGGTGACTTTTTGGGTTATTGGTTTATCAAAAAGGCCCTGTGGGCCAGTCAATCAAGCCTCAAGGCTAACGCAGGTAGTCTGAAAAAGTTCTACACTTTCTTACTGGAAAAAGG